>JBLHHD010000326.1:0-4409 GCA_047614605.1 Alteromonadaceae bacterium | reverse complement strand
CCAGCACTTTGAGTGCTGGTATTTTACTGTCGTATTCTTCATTGCTTTGCGAGGTTCTACTGACCATCAGCGCGGTCCTTTTATTATTGTTGCTATCCAAAAGTACGCCTGATCACCAATAAAAGCGCGAAAAAGTGCGGAAACAAAAATCATTTTAGAGACTTTAGGGGCGGATGGCAATTTTGTTATTTATTCATCCACCTTCACCCGCCGTTTACCGGTTAATAATTGCTGCATCAGGGCTTTTTTCTCTTGTTTGAGGTAAGCGATTTTTTGTTGCTGGATTTCGATTTCTTGGTCAGCAGTGGTGAGGACTTTGGCTATTTTTTGTTGTTCTTTTAAAGGGGGTATGATTAATTTGTAGTGTTTTAAATAGTCGGTTGTAACTCGTTTTTGGCCTGCGGAGCCTTGCATGTTTGCTTCTCCTCGAACCCTGAATTTTTTTGAGTTTGTTAAATGATATATGAATTTAGCACTGTTTTTTGGGCTCTGACCATATCACGCAATTTAGGGTAACAGTTTTGTTTATGGTAGGAACGACCTCCGCGCCGTGAACTTCGTCGAAAACGCAGCGATTGTGTTGACTTTGTCACCATTCGCGCCGAGACGGCGCTCCTACCATGCGCATCAAAGTGTTACCCTGTTTGATCGGTGCCGTTTTTTGCTTTAGCCCTTAAAACATGAAACTCGGTGCTGCCAAAGCCTATACCATTTATTAGATTTTCTGCGTACAACCCCTTACCATGTTCAAAACACGGTGTGATTTTTGCTACCAAAACGTCATGATTAATAAAGCTTGTAAAACCTTTTTCAACTATTGCATATTGCTCGGTAATGAATCTTAGTTGTTTTGCATCTTCGGATACGGCGTTCATAGGAATAAAGGTTACAGTACTATTTAATGGCCCAACTGGTTTCGTGGGATTAATGATACAAATATTAGCTAAGTTTGTGTACTGACGTTCCTCATTAAACCCAGGCAGTCGCTTGCTACCATCCAGCAATTGCTGCATCAACGCCTTTTTTTGCTGCTGGAAATTAACCAGTATTTGCTCATTAACAGCAATTGCTTTATCCCAGGTTGATAAAATCTTGGTTATTTTTTTTTGTTCTGTTAGTGGTGGTAATGCTAGTTTTATTCTGGCAAATTCACTTTGCCCTAAGGTCTTATTGCGACCAGCACCACCGGGTGATGCCAACCCTAACAGGTGTTTACCAAATTTCGTCTTGAACAGGTATAAAATAAAACTGATGTCGCACAAGTTGTTTTTTGGCTGGTACATTGGAAAACGATGGGATGCTATCATGCCAATCTCGGCAGCTGATGTACTAGCGACAGCATGTTCCCAAGCGAATACGATGTTTACAACAAAACAATCAGGCTCTATATGAAATACGCGCTTATCGCCAAGTGATTGTCCTGTAACTTCAACTTTATGAAAAATACCCTTGGCATGTGAACGAATACCTACTTAACGGTACGTCTTGGTAGGTTCCACGGTGACAGGGTTGGCTACCCGTATTAAAGTATCCGCTATCGTCCTTTCTTCCCATCCCTCAGGCAACATAACAAACCCCTCGTAAGTTAGCTGAACTGATAGGTTGCATACTAGATTTTATTAAACAGCGATCATTCATCGGCATAGCTCTACTCATAACCTAACTCAGTCAAATATCCGGCCATTTCTTGTTCTAAATCATTAAGCTTGGCTTGTAATTTAAGCCGTTCGGCTCGCACTGATATTAAGTCGATGGCCTCTTCTTCTTCGAAAGTGTCTACGTAGCGGGGGATGTTGAGGTTGTAGTCGTTTGCTTTGATTTCGCTGATGTTTGCTAAATAAGCATACTTATCAACACTCTTGCGCTGTGTAAACGTTTTAACGACTTCGGCGATGTTGGCAGCACTTAACTGGTTTTGGTTTTTACCGCTCATAAACGCCCGGCTGGCATCAATAAACAAGATGTTATCGTCGGTTTTGTCTTTAGAAAAGATTAAAATGGCAGCGGGTATGCCTGTGCCATAAAACAGCTTTTCGGGCAGGCCCACCACGGCGTCAAGTAAACCTTCATCAACGAGTTGTTGGCGAATCTTGCCCTCACTTGACCCTCTGAACAATACCCCGTGAGGTACTACAACACCCATACGGCCACCCCTTTTGCCGGGGCTAACAGGGTTAAGGGTTTCTATCATATGCAGTATAAAAGCGTAGTCACCTTTGGTTTTGGGTGGTGTGCCCCGCTTAAAGCGCGAAAAAGTATCGTCTTCGGCCACTTCAGTGCCCCACTTGTCGAGAGAAAATGGTGGGTTGGCCACCACAATATCAAAGTGTTTAAGCTTGTCGTCGCCATCGAGTAATTTAGGGTTGCGAATGGTGTCACCCCATTCTATACGGTGGTTGTCTTGGCCGTGCAAAAACATATTCATTTTTGCCAGTGCCCAGGTACTGCCAATCGCCTCTTGCCCGTACAAGGCATATTTTTTTGAGCCGCCATGGGCCTTTTTTATTTGATTGGCACATTTAAGTAACAAAGAGCCGGAGCCACAAGCCGGGTCGCATATCTCATCGCCTTCTTGGGGCGCGACAAGCTCAGCAATTAGCTGAGAAACCTCTGGTGGGGTGTAAAACTCACCGGCTGATTTACCCGAGGTTGAAGCAAAATTTTTGATTAAAAATTCGTAAGCATTACCAATAATATCAATTTTGCCAACCCTGCTGGGGCGTAAGTCTAAATCATCTTTGGCAAAGTCTTCGAGTACATGGCGCAAAATATCATTTTTTTGTTTTTCTTCACCAAGTTTGTTCGAATTAAAGGTTATATCCTGAAACACGTCAGCCAATTTGGTTAAATTGGCTTCTTCGATGGCGTGTAAGGCTTTGTCGATACGCTCGCCATTACCCGGTTCGTTGCGGCGTTTGTGCAGGGTGGCAAAATGGGCTGATTCGGGCAGTTGAAAACGCTCATTTTTAAGCATTTCGGTAATAAGCGCTGGGTGCTCGCCATATTGCTTTTGATACTCGTCATAATGGTCTTGCCACACATCAGAGAGGTATTTAACGAATAACATGGTTAGTACATAGTCTTTATAAATACTCGGATCGACTGTGCCCCTAAAGGTGTCACAGGCGGCCCAAACGGCTTTGTTTACTTTATCTTGCAAGGCGGTATCGGCCAAATCATTCATGGGATCATTCCGTTTGGTGGGTTATTTAGGGTTAACTTGGCTCATATGGTGACACCAATAATTATCACTTATAGGTTTTCATTTATGCTTGGCATATTTCAGGTAAAACTCGGTAGTGATCGCGCTAAGTTCATTTTGTCTGTTATCAATTAATGCCATTAATGTTGCTCTTTCTCGTCTGGCAGTTTCAAATAATTGGGTCATTTTAAGCTGTTCATCCATTGATGGTAATACGATTGGTAAGTCTTCGAGCACCTTACGAGTGATATTTCGCTGGGCGTAACTTTGTGTCACGCCCTGGGCATCGGCATCAAAATAACGTTGGGCTTTGGTGCTGTTAATTAACCAGGCAACAAACCGTGGCAACACCTTATCTTCATAGCCCTTTTTAACGTTGATCAGAAAAAAAAGCTGACCACAAACTGCTCGCATTGGGGCCTCGTTAACATGCACCGCAAAGTTGCGGCCACCTCGGGCGACGAATAATACATGACCGGGGCGCAACCATACAGGAGATTTTCGCCCTTCTAACCGGGCGGTAACCAAATTATGCCAATTTAGCTGGCCTAATGATCCGTCGGGGCTGACATCTTTCATTTGTACCACGCTGTCTTGGCTGTGCCTATCTTCAGTTATTTTACCCCTGAATGGGTGACCTGCCTGTATATCGGCTATTTCACTGAGTTTGAGTGCCATGGTTTTTACTCGTAAATATTCATTACGCAAATAATACTTGACGCACTTGATAAAAGCAACTAGTCTAAAAAAGGAAAGTGAGCGCAATGAGTCATTATGCATTGCTTTTGTTGGGCGCTGTAGTGCATGACGTAAAACAACAAGAGATCGAGAACCATATGAGCAAAGACAAGCAACAAAACCGCCCTAAACAACAGGTATTAAGTCTTTATTTGGTAAAAGATGAGTTAAAAAGTGAAATCGAAACCCGGTTTATCAATACCCAAAACACCAAGCCGCCTGTTACGTTGCGGTTGGCTGAGGCTGATTGCCCGCTGTATATTAAAAAACAGCAACACACTCAGCCGGGTTGGGTCACCTGGTTATCTACACTAGGAGCTTGTCCGAGAATAGGGCTAGAGTGCCATATGGTTAGAAAATAGACTCACCAGAGTGTCTAAAAATTGAGAATATTCTGGTTTAATGATAAACAAAAAGTGAATTCGCAGCAAAAGGTTTTGTGGTAGTGTCAACGATTTTTAGACATTGC
>JBLHHD010000325.1:0-4411 GCA_047614605.1 Alteromonadaceae bacterium | reverse complement strand
ATAGGTAAGCCAATCGCTGACCATAACGAATAACGTCCGCCAACCCAATCCCATAACTTGAAGATATTGTCTTTATTAATACCAAACTTAATGGCGTTAGCACTGTTAGACGTCACTGCAACAAAATGTTTGTCGACTGCCGACTTGTCAAAAGAAGCCGATACCAGCCAGTTCATTGCGGTACGGGCATTGGTCATCGTTTCGGTGGTAGTGAAGGTTTTTGAAGACACCACAAACAGCACTTTTTCGGGGCTGAGCGGACGTAATGTTTCGGCGATTTGGGTACCATCAACATTAGAGACATAATGCACATCAACACTGTTGTCAGAGTAATTTTTTAACGCTTCGGTGACCATCTGAGGACCTAGGTTAGATCCGCCAACGCCGATATTAACGATATCAGTGATCCGTTTACCCGAATACCCTTTCCAGCTGCCTTGCCTGACTTTGTTAACAAAGGCCTCCATGACATTAAGCTCTGCACGAATTTGAGCGTTAACATCATCGCCATCAACCAGCAACGTTTTTTCTGAGCGATCACGTAAAGCGACATGTAATACTGCCCTGTTTTCTGTAAAATTAATTCGTTCACCAGCAAACATTTTTTCACGCCACTGCTCAACATCGACATCACGAGCCAGTTGCATCAACAAATCCAGGGTTTGCTGGTTAATCAGGTTTTTCGAATAATCCAGTAACAAACGCGGTAAATCAATTGAAAAATGATCAAAACGTTGTTTGTTCTTCTCAAAAAGGGTGTTCATATGACATGCCTGCATATTATGGGCATGATCTTGTAGTTGTTTCCAACTAGGTAGTAAAGTGCGTGACGTCATAAAAGGATCCCGTTAACAATCGCAAAAAGCATTCTGGGCTCTACAATAAACCCAAATGACATCGCTGTCAATTGTCATAAATTTGTAAAAAATAAATAAAATTTAAGTTATACTTCATCAATATTTCAAGTTTACAGTTGCTTGCGCTGCCGTTAAGCCATAAGCTAGAGGCGTCTGTCATTGCGGTGCTTAATAGGTGCTAACCGGGACTTCAGATAAGCGAACTGGGGGTGTTATTATTGTACATCAACGTACCCATATAGGCGGGTTGTTTGACGTTTAGTCTATTACAAGAGTATTGGGGTTTTATGAAAGTCACCATAAATGATGTAGCCAAACGGGCCGGAGTATCAATAAAAACGGTCTCACGGGTGATCAACAATGAAGCTTCGGTACGTCAAGCAACCCGCGAAAAAGTGCAGACTGCAATTGATGAACTCGATTACCAACCCAATTTGGCCGCCCGCAGTTTAGCCGGCACCAAGTCTTATACCATTGCCTTTATATACGATAACCCTAACGCTTATTATGTGATTGATATGCAAAATGGTATTTTGTCTGAATGTAAAAGACAGGGATATGAATTGTTAATTCACCCTTGTCATGCAAAGTCAGTCAATATTTGTGAAGAATTAATGACTATGGTTAAACATTCTCGGGTCGCCGGATTAGTGTTAACCCCACCCTTTTCAGAAATGCCGCAAATTGTCCGTGCCTTAAGTGAACTGGATGTTAACATTATTAGGATAGTCTCTGGCAAGCAAAGCCCCGATGATTTATCCCCTTGCGTGATGGTTAATGACCGGGATGCTGCGGCTAATGTTACCCAGCATTTAATTGATTTGGGCCATAAAAAAATTGGTTTTATTAATGGTGGTATGGAACATATGTCGAGCCACGAACGGCTTGATGGTTATAAAGAGGCCATGCAAAACAATGACTTAGAAATTGATCCACAGCTCATTATTGCCGGTGAATACTCATTTGAATCTGGTGTTCAAGGGGCCAATGTACTGCTTGGTGGTGACAAACGACCCAGTGCCATTTTTGCCTGTAACGATGAAATCGCCGCTGGAGCCTTGTTTGCAGCCAGGCTAATGAACATCAGCGTACCAGAGCAGTTATCCATTATAGGTTTTGAAGATAGCCCTTTCTCTCGCCAAACCTGGCCTAAATTAACCACCGCTCATCAGCCTAATGAAATCATTGCCCAACACGCCGCATCATTGTTAATTTCGGCCACCCGTCAGCAAAAAACCTCCGACGTCACCAATCATTTTGTGCCTGAGCTGGTTATTCGCGATTCAACTTCTCGTTTTGTCGGGTAAGCGCTTGCACCGATAAATTAAAGAACAGAATAAAAAAAAGAAATAATGGTTTTCAGGCCATTATTTCTTGTCGTGAATTTAACTCAACACCTAAGAAACCACTAATTTGACCGCCAGGGAAATCAAAATAATGCCCATCAGGCGGTCAAACAAATAACCTTTTTGCAGTAAAAATGCCCGCACAGCGCTCAAACTTAAAATCACCGATAAAAAACTAAACCACACCGCGGTGGCTAACGACATATAAATGCCGTAAACCGCTTTGACTTCCATCGGTGTTTTTGCAGAAACGATCACACTGAACAAGCTAATAAAAAATAACGTCGCTTTAGGGTTTAAACCATTGGTTAAAAAACCCATCCAAAAAGCACGTTTGTTAGTGAGTTCACTGTAGCCACTGTGCTCAGTTACCGCTTCATCGCTGGTTTGATTTTTGGGTGGCGCAGATTTTATTGCCGAAAAACCGATGTAACATAAATACGCTGCGGCGGCATATTTAAATAATTCAAACAACCACGGGGTTTGGGTGATCAATAAACCAATCCCAACCAGGGTATAAGTGATGTGCAATAAAATTGCGCACCCTACCCCAATGCTGGTATAAATTGCGCAGCGTCGGCCATAAGTGATCGAATGTTTGAGCACTACTGCAAAATCAGGTCCAGGGCTGGCGACCGCTACCAAATGAGCAGTCGCCATGATCAAAAATTCATACCAGTAAGGTTGCATCGTTGCGAGCATAAAATTATTCCAAGCGGCTAAAAATTAAAGCGATGTTAAAAACTTCGGCAACACCTCGGTCGCCAAACCATAATGATGCTCATCGAAATGTTTATTGCCACTGGACGGATCGAGGTTTAGCGCTACGGTTTTTGCTCCGGCCATCTTTGCCACCTCAACAAATCCGGCTGCCGGGTAAACGTTACCCGAAGTGCCCAGCGAAATAAACAAGTCGGCATCAGCCAAAGCAACTTCAATTTCGTCCATGTGATATGGCATTTCACCGAACCAAACAATGTCTGGACGGATTCGTTGTGGCGGCTGACAACATTGACATTTATCATGCTCATCAACATCTTGGTCGACAACAAATTGTTTACCGGAGGATACACATTTGGCTTTAAGTAATTCGCCATGCATATGAATAACATGGGTTGAACCCGCCCGTTCATGAAGGTTGTCAATATTTTGCGTAACCAGCAATAATTGATGACCTGAGGTATTGGCGAAATCGGCCAATACCTGATGAGCCAGGTTAGGCTTGATTTGATCACTTAATAATTATTGGCGACGTTGATTGTAAAAACGATAAACCAATGCCGGGTCACGAACAAATGCTTGGGGAGTAGCAACCTCTTCAACTTTGTGCTCTTCCCACAAACCGTCGGCTGCGCGAAATGTTTTGATCCCCGACTCAGCCGATACACCTGCACCGCTCAGCACCACTATCTTTAATTTACTAATAAGCTTTCTCCAGTGAAACAAATTTGTTGTTTTCATCAAGGGTCAGTCGAAACCGACCCGTAATACCATTGGAAGTAACAAACGAACGAAACCGCATGGCCGGAATTTGCACTGTCTGACCACTATCACTGGTAACAACAACTGCACGAACCGTTCCCCAGTAAAGTTCTTCGCACTGCCTGGTGCTCATCCGCATTGAAAAATTGTAAATGTTCATTAGCTTAGACTTTTTATCCTTAGCTCAAGCTTTATCCTTAGCTCAAGCTTTATCCTTAGCTCAAGCTTTGGCTAACCTTCTCATACAAATCTTTCGACAAGTTTGGCAAGTCAGCCAGTCTTTGTAATTGTTCACGCATCAGTTTTTGTCGGGTCGCATCGTAACGCTTAAATGACATTAACGGTGTCAGTAAACGCGAAGCCGTTTGTGGATTAATTTCATTTAATTTGATCAGCACATCGGTCAATACCTGATAACCCATTCCCGAGATATCATGGAACTGTTTACTGTTGGCCATAGAAAATACCCCGATGATCGCCCGGACACGGTTAGGATTTTCGATATTAAAGGCCGGGTGTTTGTATAACTCAAGCATTGTTTTAAACACGTCACTTTGTGACCAGCTGGCATGTAAACCAAACCACTTATCCATAACCAATGCATCATCACGCCATTTTTGTTCAAACTCAGTCATATAAGTGAAAAATGCATCATTATTGGCATTATTACAGGCTGATAATACCGCCAATGTATCGGTCATATTGTCAGATTTGGCAAATTGACTG
>JBLHHD010000324.1:0-4415 GCA_047614605.1 Alteromonadaceae bacterium | reverse complement strand
GAAGTTGTGGTGACCTTACAATGAGACGTTATATCACTACCAGAGTGAGCAGTAATGTCGGTGGTCGTTTAACCAAACCGAAAAAAGCAGGCAAGTCGGCTAAAACGCCCACATTAACCAATTGGCGTTTTGTGCTGGTGCTCAGTTGTATTAGCCTGATCTTTTGTGGTTTGGGGGCAAGAGCGGCATTTCTGCAAGTTTACCAGTCAGAAGATTTAAACCGTCGTAGTGATAACAGTACTATTCGGACTAAATCAAAAGATGTCCTCAGGGGCATGATTTTAGACCGCAATGGCATTGAGTTGGCTGTTAGCGTACCTGTTCAGACCATTTGGGCCGACCCGAAGGTGATCCATCAGTTTAATCAACAATCACAGCAAGATATTAGCACCAACAAACGCTGGATGGCGCTGGCTGATGTGCTGCACATTAATCGTGAAAAACTGCTTAAGCGAGTCGCTAACCCGAAAAAACGCTTCGTTTACCTGATGCGTCAAGTTGAACCGGCGATGGCCGATTATGTCAAAACGCTCAAAATCCCCGGGATTTACCTGCGCAAAGAATCCAAACGTTATTATCCCAATGGTGAGATCAGCGCCCATTTGGTGGGATTTACCAATTTGGATGCCCAGGGTATTGACGGCATCGAAAAACTCTACAACAAGCAATTAATTGGCACTGCTGGCAAACGCCGAATTCGTAAAGATGCCAAGGGACGTGAAGTTGACGTCCTCGAAGAAGTTCAGCCCATTGCCGGGCAAACCCTCAAACTCAGTATTGATCAACGTATTCAGGCCATTGCTTATAAAGCAGTCAAATCAGCGGTGACTTCATTTAGTGCCAGCTCAGGCTCGGCGGTAGTGATTGATGTTAAAACCGGTGAAGTGCTGGCGTTAGTTAATAGTCCTTCGTATAACCCTAATAACCGCCGGGGTGTTTCGGCACACCGTTTTAGAAACCGCGCCGTCACTGATGTGTTTGAACCGGGTTCAATTCTTAAACCCATTGCGGCTATTAGTGCGTTGGAGTTTGGCTCCTATGATGCGGATGATGAAATTAATACCTCACCGGGCTGGATGCGCGTTAGTGGTGGCCGGGTAGAAGATAGTCGTAATTACGGCAAACTGGATATGCGTGGCATTTTGCAGCACTCCAGTAATGTCGGGATCACCAAGCTGGCATTGTCTATTCCCAAAGAACATTTTTTAGATACTTTTTATCATTTGGGTTTTGGCAGTGATAGCGGATTAGGACTGGTCGGTGAACGTCCCGGCGTATTTGGTGCCCGGCCTCGCTGGTCTGATTTTGAAATTGCCACCTTGTCATTTGGTTATGGTTTGTCAGTCACTACGGTGCAACTGGGTCGCATGTATGCCACCTTGGGTAATCAGGGCATGAGCTTGCCTTTGACGATATTGTATCAAGATGATGTCGAAGTGGTTCGGGCTCAGGGTGAACAGGTTATCCAGGCCAAGACAGCCAAAATTGTGTTGTCAATGCTTGAATCGGTATTAGCCAATGGTGGAACGGGGACTAAAGCAGCGGTTGCCGGTTATCGTATTGCGGGTAAAACAGGCACCTCACGAATTGCTAGTCGAGGCTCTTACGGCAGTGATTATGTGGGCTCCTTTGGTGGGGTCGGCCCGGTGTCTGATCCGAGGTTAGCGACGGTGGTATTGATTAACGATCCTGCGGGTGATTATTTTTACGGAAATGATGTTGCAGGCCCGGCATTTTCAATTATTATGGGTAATGCGTTGCAACTGCTTAATGTCGCCCCGGATGCGGTCAGTCAGCATAGAACGGTGGTTGCTACCACTAAAGGCTCGTTTAATGGATAAGGTGGTTATGACCAACAAAGCAACAACATCTTTAAAGCCGTGGCTGGTCCCTTTTGTTGCCAGTGCTGCTGATATCATTGACGCTGCGGTGAGTGATGTGCGGATGGACAGTCGGGATATTTGCCTGGGTGATGTTTTTGTAGCGATTAAGGGTTTAAGCCAAGATGGGATTAATTATATTGGCGCAGCTATAAACAAAGGGGCTGTTGCTGTATTGGTTGATGTTGACGATTTGGTAAGAGCGCAAAGCCATGCTGGGTCAAAAGCAGTGCAAGTGATTGGTATTGAACAATTGTGCCAACGCTTTGCTCATTTGCTGGCGGCGTTTTATCCTGCTGCCAATGACAATAAAATAATCGGCATTACCGGCACTAACGGTAAAACCACCACTGCACAGTTGATTGCTCAATTGGCCGGTCATCAACGTCAGCGGGTGTCCGTGATTGGCACTTTGGGTGTTGGATTTTTAGATGCATTACAAGAGCACCCTAATACCACACCTGGCATCGCTGATAATTATCGCTTGCTGGACAGCTTCAACCGTGAGGGCAGTGACTATGTGGCGATGGAAGTCACCTCGCAAGGTTTAGCTCAGGGGCGGGTTAGTGGGATTGATTATGGTTGTGTCGTGTTTACCAATTTGACTCAGGATCATCTCGATTATCACGGTGATTTGGATACCTATACCGCAGCCAAAAAACAATTATTTGAGCAAAACCCAGCGGCGACAACGATATTAAATTGTGATGATCCGGTGGGTGCCAGTTGGTTTAAGCAATGGCGAAGTACTCGTAAACTGATTGCAGTGGGCAGCTATGATGCTCAATACACCGATAATCTGCATGTCATGTTCAAAGCGATAGATTATACCTCACAAGGGCTTGAATTTACTCTGGTTAGTAGCTGGGGAGAAGCCCGGGTAAAAAGTCCGTTATACGGACGGTTTAATTTGAATAATCTGGTTACTGCGATAGCTGTGCTCTTATCTGATGGTGAACAGTCAACTGATGATGAACAGTTGTCTGAATTAGTTGAGGCCGTTACTCATATTGAAGCCATTCCTGGTCGTATGGAGCAATTTAGTCATTTTGTTGAAGATAATGCTGACTCGGATAAGCAAGCCATTGTTGCTGTGGTTGATTTCGCCCATACCCCGGATGCACTGGCGCAAACACTCTTGGCATTAAGAGAACACACCAATGGAAAGCTGTGGTGTATTTTTGGTTGTGGTGGTGACAGAGATAAATCCAAGCGGCCTTTAATGGGTCAAATGGCCAAGCAGTATGCAGACCATATCGTATTAACCAATGATAACCCCCGTCATGAAGTACCCGAACAAATTGTTATTGATATTCAAAATGGCCTAGCTAATCCTGATGACGCCCAAGTTGAACTCGATCGTAAAGTGGCGATCAGCAATACCCTTGCAAAAGCCTCACCGGGTGATGTGATACTGATTGCCGGTAAAGGCCATGAGACCTATCAAGTATTTGGTGATCAAAAGACCGATTATGATGAGCGGGTATTTGTCGCTCAATGCATCGGGGAGTTGTCTACATGATCACTGTGACCACCGGGTGGATAAGCCGGGCATTGTCGGCAGTGCTTAGCGGCGCAGATATTGACATTAGCAATATTAGTACTGATACCCGCAATATTCGCCAAGGCGATTTATTTGTAGCGCTTAAAGGCCATAACTTTGACGGTCACCAGTTTGTATCTGCGGCTATCGAAAAAGGTGCCGTGGCAGTGATTGTTGATCATCCGCTGGATGTCACCATCGCGCAAATTCTGGTTGAGGATACGACCCGGGCACTTGGCGCTCTGAGTCGTGCGATTAAAGCCCAAATGAGCCATCAAACCATCGCTATTACTGGCAGTGTCGGTAAAACCACGGTCAAAGAAATGGTGGCGAGTGTGTTGTCAAGACGGGGTAATGTACTGGCAACTAAGGGCAATTTTAACAACGAAATTGGGGTGCCACTGACGTTATTACGCCTAACCCCTGAACATGATTATGCGGTTATCGAACTCGGTGCCAATCACCCGGGAGAAATAGCCTATAGTACCGGGTTAGTCCAACCGAATGTAACCCTAATCAACAATGTTGCAGCAGCTCACCTTGAAGGGTTTATTGACCTTTATGGGGTCGCTCGGGCCAAAGGTGAAATTTTCACTAACTCGGGTGATGACGCCATAGCAGTGGTTAATGTTGACAGCGATTATAGTGATTACTGGCTAAGCCGTCTGAAAAACCGCTTAGTAACACGGTTTTCGATGAACGTCAATAAAGACGCCACTGTATGGGTTGAAAATATCAGCCTTGATGAATATGGTTATGCCACATTTACCTTGTGCCATCTTGGCGGGTCGATGGCAATAAGACACTCATTGACCAATGGCTTAACGTCAGGCGATCAAACCACTGACGTTAAAGTAAAAACTGTCCAGGCTAACAGTGTTGAAGTACATCTGGCCGTACCAGGCCGCCATAATGTTAATAATGCCCTCGCAGCCGCTAGTGTGTGTCTTAGCTGTGGTGTAGAGCTAGCGGATATCAGTTTGGGGTTATCG
>JBLHHD010000323.1:0-4416 GCA_047614605.1 Alteromonadaceae bacterium | reverse complement strand
GTTTATGGACTGTTACCTAGAGCCGTCTGATTCACTTAACGCGCTGGTAGATAAGCTTAATCGCTAATGCCCCTTTAGATCCCATTCTCACAGGATGATGATTTTCGCGTCTGTTGGGGGAGGTTATTGATTGTGTCAATCATACTGGGTGTTGGCTTTTCATCTTTTATCTCTTTGATTAACTCGTCCGGGTATTGCAACTCGTGCATCAATACAGTCCGTTTGAGTACCTTATTGATTGGCGATAAACATTCAGCGGGCAACATAACTGACTTTGTGAAATCTGAAAGGCGACAATGCTGTGGGCATTAGCTGACTGCCACCATTTACTGGTCATTAATGCCTCGGCTTGTGCACTACTTAGCTGCTTGATTAGAATTGTCATGGTAATGCTCTCCTGGTCTGTCTTAATTTAAGTCTGGTACGGCTTATAAATTAAGCTTTGTTTTAGATTGTTTAAACCATCGGCTGGTTGACATCAAATAAGCGCTGTTTATGTCTTAGAATATCGATTACGGTGCCAGCCGGGTCGTGATATTGCACTCGCAGGGTGCCTGCATTTAGATGATATGCCTCCCATACCCCACTACGCTGGCGGGTAAATGCACCAAAATAACGGGTGTTACGAAAGACGGTTGGCTCACCGGGGACTTTAAATTCGAGCGCATGATGAAAAAAGTAGGCGAGTAGGGAGACTAATGTTGATGGTGTGTTGATTTTTGTTCCGTAGCTATCCAGGCAAAGACGAGTATCGATAAACGATTGTTTTACTTTTTCAACGTCACAGCTGATATATAGAGTGACATCGTCGGCACCCGGGATGTCTAGGGTAACGGTGTGAGTGGTCATAATGTTGGTCCTGTCTTTAAGCTCTGTATTTGAACCCTGCATTTAAGTGCCGTATTTTATTAACAGCGCTAAAAGAAAAAGCAAGGTTATGCTTATTTAAGTAAAGTGGGTGCCCACGTTAAATTCAAGTACTATAACCGATGATCGGGGTAACGGGTAATTGACCTTAAATGGGGTTGCGGTTGCCCTAACCCCTTAATTGTAGGGTTTAGGGTAATAATGAAGCAGGGGGTTTTAATCTCGTGCGGTAACCACCTCCCGGGCGACATATTGGGCTGTAATGAGCCCGGCGATTAGATCACTCAAATTGAATCGTTTATAAGCACTATTTTTAGACTTTCTGGTGGGTTAAAATCAAATCATTCGGTGCTCTAGGACAGGCTCCTAGAGCCTTATTACAATTAATCTGTGCTAATGTAACAAGCCTTAGCCGCATTAGCTTTTTTGTACGCGACTAAGTCTTTTTCTAGTTTACCTAATGAGGAGAGATATCATGAACAAAATTGTGCAATAGTATCAACCCCAATTGTATTGTCATCCGCTAACCTTGTCGTATCGGCAGCCCCTACAATAGACCCCTTTGTCGAAAATGCACTGATCCAGGTGTGTAAATCGGTGCAGTTAAACAAGGTTTATAAAGTCAACGCGAGTCTGCGAGAGTTTAACCTCAATGTCGATATTATTAACGAAATGCGGGTGTGTAATGACCAAAGTGTTCGTGATTTTACCATCAGCAATGGTGCTGATGGTACCGCCCGCATCACTACAACGAGGTAGTGTAACGATTCAGGATTTGGCTTATAACGGGAAAGATTCCGGTTTTATTTTGATTAATCACGGTTTTACATAAAACCGTGAAGGGCACCTTTTGGTGCCCTTGTGCTATCTGAAGCTTAATCCCCGCCCTTAATTCTTCATTAAGAGTTACAGTTCAGCTCCTTGTTTATCGTGGGCGATTAATGGCTGCTCATCCGGGAATCTGGGTTGATTATTACCGTCGATGATCCACGGGGTCAAACATTCACGACTTTGTACACAGGGATCGGTTAAAGCACGTAAAAAATCAGCCACCCAGGAAACCTCCTGACGTGATAGATTCGCCCGGCCGCGCAAGGGAGAGTTTGCTTCAACATCACCATTTCTGGCCTGTTCAAGATGATTTACCGCTGCAATCGAGTTGGTATAAGCATCAGGGTAGAGGCTTTGACAGCTTTGATCGGTTTTTTCCATCAACTCGCTAATTTGTGGCAACTGACAAAAGGGTGCACTGCCAGAACGTCCATTAGCAAAGGGCTCACCATTACGGGCAGCAAACAAGTTATCGATTGAGCGGCGAGGGTTATTGTAATGATTAACCACTTGCTCCAGCGTTTGATAAGCCCCGGTATGACCGTAGGGGGCAGTGACCGCGGCATTTAGCAAGGTGGGCGGGCGAAAATGAAGGCGGTCGGCGGTGTCATGGGTGATATTTTCACGACCAAAATCATGGCTGGTGGGCGTATCACTTGAGTTACCCTGACCAGGACCAAACTGCGGAAAGGCCACCAAATGATGTCTGAGGCTAGAGAACGTCGAACCCCGGTGGCAACCAGCGCATCCGGCACCGCCTTCATTGCGTGGGGTAAAAAACAATACCGCTCCGGCTTTTTGTTCGCGACTCAGCGCGTCGTTATCCCCTTGAAGATAGTCACTCCATGGATTATTGATAAACACCATCGAACGTTCATACTCACCAATGGCGCTGGCTATTTTGTTGAAGCTGACCCCGGGTTCGTTAAAAGCCGTTTCAAAGGCGGCGGGCCAACTGCTGACAAAGGCACTGTCAGTATTGGCAAACCGTGCGGTGAGCTGAGCTCTCAAATCCTGATTATTGGCTTGTGAGGCAAACAGACCACGCATTTCATCGGGTGTGGTGACCGGGAAACGAGCTTGTGCGGCGGCCAATGTGGTTCTGGGCACAAGGTTTTGGTCTGGTAGGCGTTGCCCTTCTAAACTGAGTAGCGAATCAGGAGTAAGAATTTGCCCATTTTGGATGCGCTCCACCCGGCTATCCCAGAACAAAGCCCGGTTGTTCAATCCCAGGTTAAAGACACTTGGCGAGTTGCGTGGTACCACCGGATGGTTGGTATTACCGTTGAAGCGTCCTTGTCCGAGTAAATCATGATCGCTTTGATTCAATTGGTTAACGGCATTAACCCCGATGGGAAGTGAGAGACTGTCGCCGCCCCCTAAAACTGGATGATGGCAACTGACGCAAGCGGCACTTTGTTCACCACCGAGGTTTTTGGTAAAAAACAGTTGTTTGCCCAATTGGGCGATAGGATCGTTAATATTTGGTAAGGCTAAGTTTTCAACCGTTGCGGGTTCTAATTCAAGTTCAATTATTAGCCCCTGCAGGGTTTGTTGGGCATTTCGTAAATCGTTGTTACCACCGTCGCCGGGGCCATTACCTCCACCGCCGGGGCCATTACCTCCACCGCCGGGGCCATTACCTCCACCGCCGGGACCATTACCTCCACCGCCGGGGCCATTACCTCCACCGCCGGGACCATTACCTCCACCGCCGGGACCATTATCATCGCCACCGGGTCCATGGGCTGCTTGGGCTACTATAAACGTACTGAGAAAAAACAGCAGGCTAACCGTAATACACTTTTTAAGTACCGTAGTCTTTGTTATCATGTCAAACTCCTAATGCATGTAGTTGTTCAAACATTACAACGCAGCAGCAGGCAGTTGGTTGACAGGTGCAGAGTATTTATTATGAAAGGCGCTTAAAAAAAATGTTGAGGCTGGGTGACCAAATCGCAAAAATCGATTAAATGATGATGTTGTTTTTGCTCACCAATCCACAGGCTGAGCGGGGCGTCGATGCCTCTGCGCTGTTTTTTGGGGATGGCGAATAACAACAAACCGGTGTGATAACCTGGAAAGGGCAGGCTAGAGAATTGGATCTGCATTTCAGTTAAAAACAGGGTTAAATAAAAACATTCTTGCGCTTTTTTACAGCGGTCGGTGGCCACAATCAAATGAAAATCGTTTTGTACGTCTTTCATTGCTTTGGCATTAAGGTGAAAGCTGGTGATATTCGCCGGGCAGTTTAAATGACGCTTTTGGTCGATGATTTGATAAAGTAGTGCCGCCGCATGGTGTGAGCCGCCGGTATTTGCCCAGTTATAACGGTTGCACCAGTCATAATATTGTACTTCAATGAACTTGCCGGTGAGGGTGCCTTCACTAAGGATATGATCCCGGTTATCGTCAAAATCTTGCTCGGTGGTAAATTTTAAATTATCCCCTTCGTACAACGAACGTCCCCAGTGTAATGCATCATGATAACGAGAGGCACAACTGGCCTTATTTGTAGCCATAAAGCTTTTTGAATGACCGATTGACTGGATGTGACGAAAATCAAATTGCTCGACGCGTTTTTCGCTGGTGATCACCAACTCTCTAATTGCTTGCTTGAGGGCGGATAGCTTGAGGCCTTTGCCATAGGCATGGCTCCAGTTATTTTCAGTCTGGGCAAGTTGTTGCAGCTTAATGATTGAATCGCCTTTTACCCTC
>JBLHHD010000322.1:0-4420 GCA_047614605.1 Alteromonadaceae bacterium | reverse complement strand
TAAAAAAATCAGCACCCAAGCAAATTTCTTTGAATTGGGCGGCGACTCCTTATTGAGTGTGCGCTTAATCACTGAAATTCAAAATAGCTTCCAGTTTGATGTTGAAGTAATAAATATTCGGGATGTATTTTTAGATCCCACCATTGCACAGCTCGCTCAACGGGTTGATAAAGCCCTGTTAAATGATAAACTACTCAAGGCATCCATCGCTTTTGACGATTATGATGATGTTGAAGAGGGAGAGTTATAAAGACTGCAACAGACCGGAGTCAATACTGTTGGCTTAACAGTCGGTTGTGGTAAAAACGGATGCGTTGAGGACCAACATTATTAAATGCTTGATAAATAAGTAAATGTTGGTTTCATCTCATGAATCGCTACGGGCTAATACCAAGTAGATCGTAGTAATAAAAGTGGATTTGGTCTTTAAGCGGTTACGTTTTTGCCTAATTTAAAGACCGGGTTTGTCATCAAAAACAATATGGAAAGAAATAATTGTGTATTTAATCTATTGTGGCTATCAGCCAGAAATCTTCGAGTTTATCCTGTCAAAAAACATCAAGCTAATCGTGATCTTGGATGAGCATTTCCAAAAGATGGTCGAACTGCTAAGAGAGCATAACGCCAAGCAGGGCTTGCCTTTTGACGATATGTTTGACCGGATAAAGCTGTATCGTATCGGCTCATTCGATTCTATCGAACAGTTGCAGGGGGTTTGTGTCGATATCAAAGTCAATGAATATCCGGTGCTTGGTGTCACGCTAATGGACGAAATTCGTCAGTATGGTGCCGGATTTATTGCCAGTCAATTCGACAACTTCAAGTTTTTGCCAACCAACACCGTCATGTGCCGCGATAAGCGGTCAATGAAATATCATTTGAGCAAAGCCGGTGTGCGCTGTGCCAAATTCGTCTCGGTTGCCCAGATAGACGATGTGCAGACCCGCGAGAAAGCAGCAGCCCTTAATTATCCAGTGATAGTCAAACCTGCCAGCGGTCTGGGCAGTACTTCCACTGAAAAAGCCGATACACCAGCGCAGCTTAATGCCTTTTTCGATAGTTATAAGTTGGCAACACATATCATCAGCGACCATTTGATTGTTGAAGAGTTTGTCGATGGTGAAGAGTACCACTGTGATGTGTTGTTTTTAAATAGTGAGCCTGTCGTGCTTTCCATCGGCAAATATAATGCTAATGTGCTTACAATCAATAAAGACGAGAATATGCATCTTGGCGGTTGTCTGTTGCCAGAAGCTGAACATGCCTCTTTGTATGCCAAAGCCACAACGATGGCAAAACAAGTGGTTGATGTCATCGGTTATCAAACCGGTCTCGTTCACATGGAGTTTTTCGTCGAGACAGGTAGTGATGAATTGGTGTTTTCCGAAGTGGCTGCCCGCTTGGGTGCCAGTGCCACTGAGTGCCTGCAACGCAAGTATGGCCCAGGTCTGATAGGCAAGTATATCAATATACTGACCGGCGATGACGATCCAAGCTACCCGTATAACCGCAATGATAAGAAATATTATGGTTACATGCGATTTGAAGTTCGCAAGCAAGGTGAGATCACCAAGGTGACATCTGCACAAGAGGTTCTTAAAATGGAATCGGTCGTCGACTGTATGCCATTACGCGAGCTAGGCAATGTCTTGACGATGAAATCCACTTCGTGGATGAAAGTCTTGTTTGAAACCGATGATTACCAAAGCTTTGTGGACTGTTCACAGCGGGTGGCCGAGTTGGTCGAATTCGAAGTGGATGAAAGCAAAGCACCAAAGAAAAAAGACGAAGGATAAAGGGCAGAACAAAGCAGGGATGTAAAAGCCGCTAGCCGAGATTTCGGCTAGCGGCTTTAAGTGTTGGATCACCTATGACCACCTATAACTACCTTTAACCAGCTAGTCAAAGTACTTCGATGATGTGAAGCTTAAGCAAAAGCCGCCGCCACTTTCCTTACACCCGACTCTGGTGTCCAGTTATTAACGCCGTGAGCCCAGGTTAAATTATTGATGATCACAAAGTCGCCAGGTTGCATCTTATAGATAATATTATCCTTAAACAGTTGCTCATACTTTTTACCATAATGTTTGATGCGACGGACGGCTGAATCGTCTAACGTGGCCGTATCAATAACATGGTCTGGCAGTTTCAACAGATCGTGGGCTCTTAGAAAATCCTCAAACTCATTCGCACAATCATGATCAATACAGCCGACAGAGTCCCAATAAGCATAAACTTCCCGGTCTAATAATACCGAATGAGATTTTTGCGGTTTAGCCAATGCATTGTACACGGTAAACCCAGGAGCAACTTCTGATTGCTTTAATATCTCGTCATCTTCTTTAAGCGTATCTTCAGGCATATTAAGCCGGGCCATGACCTTTATTTGTCTTACCTCTGCGGGGGTTAAAGGTCGTGCTGATTTACCTCTTCTGACCTGCTCCTGCAATTTATCCCATATCTCACCCTCAGGATTGACATTCATCAGGATCGTTTCACCGCCATCAGTGGTATTTTCATAACAGTAAAAAGACGCTAACTGCATATTGATAAAACTGCTGCCCTCAGAGTGTATCGCGATATATTGATAATCGTCACGCTTATTGACACTCATGTAGTATTCACCGACATTATCACGATGGCCTAAACTCGATGCATAAGTTGCCTGTGTTTCAAGGGATTGTGCCAAATCAAGTGTGGTGCAAACAGATTTCATTAAACTGTCTGCTTGATCAGAGTTTAAACCTTTGACCAGTACCACTTGGTCTTGTTTAAGTGAGGCGATAACTAAATCACTGTCGATATTGTCGGATGTTAAAGTGGTCAGCCGGCTGTTATCTTGTACATTTTGCATAGTTTCTTATTCCTTAATGATCCAATCTAAAATACATTTTTCTATCGTATGGCACTACGGTAAACGACAACTATTTGCTTAAGCAAACGCCCCGACAACTTTACGAGTGCCCGACCCCGGTGTCCAGTTATTGACCGAGTGAGTCCAGCTGAGGTTATTTTGGATCACCAGTTCACCAGGTTGTAACTTATGGGTGATTTTGCTGCTAAATAGCCTGTCATAAACACAGCCTAAATGGCGTACTCTGCGGGGGGCATCGACGTCAATCATTTCAATCGGCAGTTTTTGGGCGAGCTGTTTGAGTAAACCATTTTGAGTTAAAAAATCGTTGAACTGCAAGGCTGAGTCAAAATCGACACATTCCACTGCATCCCAATAGGCATGTATGTTCTGATCAAGAATTTTTGAATAGGATTTTCGTAGTTTCGCCAGCACTTCAAAGAGGGTGAACCCTGGGACAAGCACTCTTTGTGACAAGATTTCGTCACTTTCACTTAGCGTATCCTCGGGCATATTCACTCGGGCCATCACTTTAAGCTGGTTGATTTCAGCATCGGTTAAGGGCCTGTCTGCCATACCTCTATTGGTTTTTTCTCTTAATAAAGGCCAGATATCACTCGACTGGTCCACATTCATCAGAATGCTTTCACCACCATCGGTGGTATTTTCATAGCCGTAAAAACTCGCCAACTGGATATTACCAAAACTGCCACCCTCAGAGTGGGGCGTGACAAATTGATAATCTTTGCGTTTATTGACGCTCATGAAATAATCACCAACATTGTCGCGATGACCCAAGCTGGACGCAAAAGTCGATTGCAATGCCAGTGCATCACCCAATCCCAATGCACTGCTCACAGCAAACAAAAACTGGTTAGCCTCATCCGGTTCGATACCTTGAACCAATACTACCTGATCCTTTTTTAGTGCACTGATGACACAATTGATATCATCTGCCTGGTGATTATACTGTAAGTTAAGCAGGCGACTTCTGTCTTCTGGAATACTCTGTGTGGTGTGATCCGGCATGTTTAATCGACTCTTTTTTCAGGGGTTGTGTGATTTTTGTAATATATCCCAGAGTGTCAGGAGAAACAACAGCAATCCCCATTCAGATAAAAAGGAGCCACACGAGCACACCATCAAATTTCACCAGACTCTATCTCTACCTTCACATCATTTAACAAATGCGGCTCTGACATACCAGTCAACACTAGGCGGTCTCCCTCAAACGACTCACGGCCATGGGCAACCAGCATATTATCAACCATCAACACATCTCCCGCTTCCCACGGGAAGCTGACCTTTTCGGCTTCGTAGGCTTGTTGCAACATCTCAATCACCTCGGGCTCTATCGTCGAGCCGTCACCATAAAATGTGTGATTAGGCAATTCATGCTCGGTGAAAGCATCGAGCAGGCTTTCTTGTATTTGTGGATCTAAGGTGGCCACATTAAAGAACGTGCAATGATTAAACCAACATTCTTCATCCGTCCCCGGATGTCTCGACACCATTGGTCGAACCTGTCGGGTGGTCAAAACGATGTCTTCGTCGCCCCAGCTAAAC
>JBLHHD010000321.1:0-4440 GCA_047614605.1 Alteromonadaceae bacterium | reverse complement strand
AATTATTGTCTACAATTGTTTTTTTCTCCGCTATAGCGGCTTCGTCCAACATTATTTATATCATTGAATTCAAACTAAACGACACTAAAGAAGCTGCATTACAGCAGATCCACGACAAACAGCACGCCCAAAAATACCTAAAAAGTGGTAAAGAGATTATTTTACTTGGCGTCGAGTTCGATCAACAGACCCGCAACATTGGCGAGTTTGTTCAGCAGCATTTAACCTAAGTTGCCGATAAACCCAAAAACAGAAACGGTTTATATATCAACTGACATCCAGTAAGCAGCGCATTGTAGGCAAAGCCCTCCATCGTCACCCTCGCCAAGCATCACCTGTGCTATTTCGATGGCTTTAGTAGTCATATTGGTCAACTTGGAATAGCAGCAACTAACCCTCACCTATTTTGTTGCTTTGTAATATGTCTCATACTATTATGGACGGTAATACCGTACGTAATAGGGCAAGCTAATTATGAATAGCATAAGCGTCAACCAGTTTAGAGATCACTTAAAAACCTACGTTGAACAGGCGGTTAATGAACACGAGCCGTTAAAAGTAACAAGACGTGCTGGCGATGATTTCGTCGTTATGAGTCTGGATGACTGGGAAAGAAACCAGGAAACACTGCATGTGCTGCAAAATAGCAGTTTAATGCAACAAATTGCAGATTCGATGCACACCCACCAAAATAATAAAGGTTATAAACCAACAAAAGAGCAATTAGATGAGATCACTGGTCTTTGAAGGTAAAACATGGCTCGCTTATGAACAGTTACGAGAAAACGATAAAAAACTTCATAAAGCGCTATGTAAAATTTTAAAAGAAATGTTGCGCTCAGATCCCGCTAGTGGACTGGGTAAACCAGAGCCACTAAAGCATAGTTTATCTGACCTTTGGTCTAAGCGAATTTCCCAAAAAGACCGGCTTGTTTATCGATTTGATGACGACACAATTTATGTATTTGCGATAGGAGGCCATTACGACCAACATTAAAAAAGTGAAAAAACCAGAACCCGTTTTTACGCACAGAATAATTTTCTTGCCCATTTACTATTAAACCGTATCGCCCAATCCATAGCAGGCGATACACTGCGTCAATAAATAAGCTACCTACAATTGAACGCTTAACCAAACCAAACGGTGATCAGACGAGGCTTTACGATCGGCTATCAAACGGTATAACGGATTTTGTTTGGTTGGCCAAAATACGCCGCCATCTAACACTGTAATGTTGCTCGAAGGCAATACGTAATCAGCTCGCATTCCCCAGTTGGCGGTGTTGTATTTACCGTTGGCATCATCCGCTTTGTGCTGTGCACCCCCTTCGCTGGCAGGTATAAACGAACTATTGACCCGTAGTGAATCAAGTAAACCACCGATGCCGCCCAATTTGGCGTCCCCAGCGGTTACTGAGGCATTTTGGTCGCCTAAGATAACAAACTGGCTGTTGGCCGCCAAACCGCCCTTCACGCCTTTGTCATCATAGATATAACTGCCTTTGTCTGGCGAAACGTAATCTGTCCACAGTCTGATTTCATCATGATTGCGGGCACCATTGCGGTCTTCTGGTCCATCAAATACCGGGGGTGTCGGGTGACTTGCCAATACATGTAATATTTTGCCATTGACCATCACCGGCACATCCCAGTGAGATTTAGACGATAAGCGCAATTGCGGCCATTCTTCATCGTTATACCAAAACTCACCGGTTGATGGCTCTACCGGTCTGATAGCCCCTGGCATATCCGCCCAGCGAAAATATTGAAAGGTTCGGACGTTATCCGTCACTATCGGGTATTTTGACAATACCACCATCCCATAGTGACCGGGAAAAAAACCAAACCCATAAGCATCGGCTTTAAAGCGTTCGCTTTTACCATTGTTGTCTAAATCAAAATTAGTCGGCTCACCGGTATTCACGCTAGTTAGGTATACATACGGGTAATCTAGGGCAGCTGCCCCTTGTTGCGACTGAGTCAGGTAGTTATTAATAAACAGGTCAATTCCCCGGGCTTTTTCGGGGATGTAGTCGAACTCATTAAGCAATACGATATCCGGTTGGGTGCGTTGTAAAATCTCGGCAATATTTTTCACCTGACTGTCAGTGCCACTGGCAAGTCGTTGTTTGAGCAATTCGTTTGAGAATACCGCATCATCACCAGAAGCATAATTTCGGGCTTCCATACTGACGTTAAAAGTGGCTATTTTTAGTTGCTGGGTTGTATTTTGGCTATCGCTGGCTGTTGTCATAGTATGGGCGGTTTCGCTGCATCCGGTCATTGCCATAAGGCTGACCAGTAATAAAAGAGGTTTAATCATTTGTCGTGGTCTTATAGATAAATATTAAGGTAAGAAAAAGGGGCAAAAAGCCCCTTTAAGAATAATTTTCGACCTTCCATGGTCGATGTTTATTGAGTCTAGAACTCGTATTTAACCCCAAAAACAGCAGACCATGATGAGGCTTCAGAGTCGGTGGTCTGGCCTCTGAATCCATCAAAGTTGGTGTAATTGTACTGGCCATTTTCAATTTCTGCATCCACTACTGGTGCGTTAAATTCAAAGTCAACCTGCTCGTATTTGCCCCATTCATCATTAAGCAAGTTGCCTACGTTTTTGATTGAGAAGTAGATGCTGCCTTTGTGATCGTCCATAAAGCCAGGAATTTCCTGAGTGATTTTCAAATCAACCCGAGTCCACCAACTACTGTGAGCCGAGTTACGGTTACTGATGCTACCACGACTGCTTTCAAGGCCATTATCAGCGATAAACTGGTTAAACGCAGCCAAGTCGAAATCTGGACCGTAGGTTACCAGTGGATCATTTTCTAACGGGATATACAGCAAGTTACGATCTTCAAACGAACGCTCATCACCAAAACCCGGATCGTTATCAAAGGTCCAGCTAAACGCTTTGCCTTTCACACGCTGGGCGAAGATATTGATTCGACTAGCATAACCATCAATAAACTCATTGCTATAAGCCAGGCTCAAAGTGAAACGATGACGTATTTCATAGTTACTGGTGGCAATGCCCGGATTGTTCAAATCAATCACCGACAAGTTACCAAAGTTTGAGCTGGCGGTTGATGAGTTCATCGGGCTACCATCATCAGCATCCGTGTAGGCATAACCGGCTGTGTAACTAAAACCACTATCAAACGTCTGTCTGGCAAAACCAGAGATAATATGGGTTGAACCATCGTCATCGGCATTGGTTAATAAATAATCCGTGGTAGAACGACCACTACAGTCACCACCGGTTGGATTGCTGACACAATCAGCGTCGAGTAAGTCAACATCTTGATAAATTGGTCGACCATCCGGTGCGGTGCCCACAGCAACTGTATTTAGTGGGGTAGTTTTAGCACTGTCATTTTGCTTAGAGTAAATATAATCAAGTCCAGCAACAACGCCACTTTCAAACTCTCTTTGAATACCGACGTTGTATTTCCAGATGGACGGTACGTCAAAGTCTTTGTCCAGCGCGTTAACCGCACCATCACCACCGACCAGGTTTGATACTGACATTTGTGGCACTTCAAAACCAAAGTTAGCGGTATTAGCGATATTCAGCGCCGCTTCAATAGCCGCATTTTCGGCATCATTACTACCCCGTCCAGAACGTACATCCGACGCACTAATAGATACACCATTGTTTGAATAATTGTTAGATAACCATACCATCGGGTTACCCCCGGCAAACAAGCCAACGCCACCATAAATGAAGGTCTCATCATCCATCACGTAGTTAAAGCCCAATCGTGGCTGTAACAAGTCCATATCCGGTTCAACCGCATTGCTAAAACCATAACGCTGCTCAAAGTTAGGGTTATGAGTAGGGATATCATCACTGTCCCATTGCTCGTAACGCAAACCAAAGGTCAGGGTTAAATCATCACTAACCGCCCACTTGTCCTGGATATAAAGGGTAGTCGTTTCAAATGTAAAGCTCGCCGCCCCGTCATTCGGGTCCAAAGACAAAGGTATGTTGTAGCGAATTCGACTGGCTTGTCCGTTACGGAAGTCTTCGAGTGAATCAAACTCAAAGCGCCCCTGACTGCCCGGCACAAACAAGTTAAACACGTCAACACCTTCGTATTCGAAACCGGCGGTGATCTCATGATCATCTAAAAAGTAAGTCCCTGTAAATTTAGCACTGGTGGTCTCGGTATCCAATTTGTTGGCTTGACGAAACTGATCAGCCCCTAAAAAGACATCAACACCGTCTACCGCATCAAGGATGGTCACATCACCAAAGCTCGGGTCAGAAGTAAACGGCTTCTGACTATTTTTGATGTCTGAGAAACCTACCCGCATTTCAGTTACAAAACTGTCAGTCCAATCAGAAAAGAACTGCACCGAGTAAGTCGTCAATTCGTTAGAACGTTCGTAGTAACGGTCATTAAACGCATAGCTGGTACTGCCCAGCCCGGTTGA
>JBLHHD010000320.1:0-4444 GCA_047614605.1 Alteromonadaceae bacterium | reverse complement strand
TTTAGAATGACTAAAACTAAGTAAATTTAACTTCTTTGAGAACATTTCAGTTCTCACTGGCTGCTCACCATCTAACCATTCGGCGCTCTAGGAGCCTGTTCGAGAATGAGACTCGACTGAGGAAAATCTGGATTTGGCTATTTTACGCGCTTTTTCCAGTTAAATAGTCAAACTATTCGCCTGAAAAAACCGCGAAAACTATCTCAAACCCGCTTTCCCTCAGCACTAGCCCTATTCTCGGACAAGTTCCTAGACTACCAAAGTAATCTATCGGGCGAATATATCAAGGATGTTATCCAAACCTCACCGAATGTTTTCAATGACATTTTTGTGATTGACAATCAAGGCGCCAATGTCGCGGCCTATCCAGCTACCTCAGGTTATTGGCAAGGTGATGACGCTAAATGGGTTAAATCCTGGGCTAAAGGCAGAGGTGGGGTGCTGATCACCGGCATTAAACTCACCCATGTCCAGTCAACGTATTTACTTAAAAAACCTCGATAAACGCCTTATTAAGCCATAATTGATTTAACCTCGCGACGTCTTATCACCTGTAATATTATCAATCCAAGTAAACTTAACCCCCCTAAAGGCCAGTCACCAAAACGCTGGTAGGGGGTTAAACCGCTGACCAGCTTAACCTGTGACTTTAAAACCCCGACAGTGAATTGCGGCAGTTGGGCAATTATATTGCCCTTTTCATCGGTGATGGCGGTAACACCATTATTGGTGGCTCTTAACAGCGGGCGACCAAACTCTAGGGCACGCATTTGGGCAATTTGCAGGTGCTGAAAAGGACCCGCTGAATCGCCAAACCAAGCATCGTTGCTGACAGTCAGAATAAAGTCGGAGTTATCTGTAATGTTTTGCCGGACCTGACGGGGAAAGATGATCTCAAAACAAATGGCAGGCACCACATTAAGTCCGTTGGCTCGTAAGTTGGTTTGCTTTATATCACCACGGCTAAAAGATGACATGGGTAAATCAAAAATGGGCGCTAGGGGACGTAATAAGTCCTCAAATGGCACAAACTCGCCAATGGGCAGTAAGTGGTGCTTGTTGTAGCGGTTGGCATGAGGGTAATGGTATTGGCCTTTGTTGTCATTCTCATTTCTTAACCCCAGTACAATCAGGGTATTGTATATGTCGCGGGATTCGAAATTGTAATCGATAATACCGCTGATTAACGCGGTCGAATTCATTGCCAGTGCGGTGTCGATATTACGTAAATCATTAGACGAAGCAGGCTCCAGTTTTGGGATGGCGGCTTCGGGCCAGATCACTAAATCGGCATCGTAATGAGGGCGGGTTAAATCGCGATATTTTAGCAAGGTCGGACCGTCATTCTCTGGTGCCCAGCGCATTTCTTGTTTGATGTTACCTTGCACCAGGGCGACGGTTTTTATTTCACCGGTGGGCCGTACCCACTGTGCCCAATGCAATGCATTACTGAGCAGGGCAATTAAAACCAACCCGGCAATGCTGGCTTTGATGTACCGACGTTGCAGTAACTGAGCCAGTAGCACGGCAATCATACCAATGATAAAGGTAATACCAACCTCACCAATTACGGGAGCAAAACCCGCCAATGGGGTGCTGATTTGGGTATAACCGAGAGATAACCACGGAAAACCGGTCAACAACTCGCTTCTGAGCCACTCACTGAATAACCAAAAAGCGGGGAATGCCAACCACCAGTAACGGGAGCTTGGGGTATATTTAATCAGTAATCCGGCACATAAAGCCGGGAAAAGAGCCAGATAAGCGATTAAAATCCCCATCAAAGCCAGTGATCCTATTATAGGCAGGCCGCCAAATTGGTCGATACTGACGTGTATCCAGCTGATGCCAGCACCAAACCAGCCTAAACCATAGAGATAAGCGCTGATGGCGGCGGCTTTAGGGGCCTTGTTGTGCGATGCAAGCGACAATTCAAGCAATAACACCGTTAAGGTGATAAAGGGAATAAACGGGATGTTATGTGGTGCATAGGCAAAGGTATTGAGTAAACCAGCTAACAGGATGATGCCCCAGCGTGTACGCTGAGGCACTTGTTCAAGCCAAGTCATCATTAATCGTGAGTCACTTCTTCTGCGTGGGACTGTTTGGGGATGGTTAACTGAATTTGCTGAATGCGACGGCTGTCCGCGTTGAGAATTTTAAAGTTGTATCCCTGTAACTCGATGGTTTCTCCCCGTCCGGGCATATGACCAAAGGCGCGTAAGATGATGCCACCGATGGTATCGGCTTGGTTTTCGTCAAAACCAGCGGTAAAGTATTCGTTAAAGTCATCAACTGGGGTGAGTGCTTGGAGGGTGTAAATATGTTTGCCAACTTGACGAATATCGTCTGGTATGGCGTCGGTGTCATCGGTTTCATCAATGATATCACCAACAATCTGTTCAAGAATATCTTCGATTGTGACTAATCCTGATACGCCGCCATATTCGTCGACAACTATCGCCATATGGTAACGTTGTTGACGAAACTCTCTAAGCAGGCGATCAACGCGTTTGCTTTCGGGAACTACAATGGCTTCACGAATGACATTTTGCAGCAGAAACGCTTTTTTGGTATGACCAAAAGCGTACGGAATTAAATCTTTGGCGAGTAATATACCTTCGACGTGATCTTTGTCTTCATTGATCACCGGAAAACGGGAGTGTGATTTTTTCAGCATGATCGGCAAGAATTCTTCAACCGACTGGCTAAGATCAATGGTGACCATTTGAGCCCGGGGGATCATGATTTCTCTAACGCGCATTTCTGCTACGTCTAGCACCCCTTCAATCATTTCTTTGGTTTGCGGATCTATTAAATCCCGATCTTCGGCATCCTGAATGACATCTACTAAATTATCTCGGTTTCTCGGTTCTACTTGAAATAGCTGGGCAATCTTGCCAAACCAGCCTTTTGCAGAAGAACCGTTACTCGAATGCGGTTTTTCGTCGCTCATCAGTGTGTTTGTTTCCTTGATAATTTAAATTGGGTTACCAGCGTCTTGTTCATTATGTGACTTTTAAAAGTCTTATTCAACGACGTAGGGGTTGTTAATTCCCTGACGTTGTAAAATGTCAATTTCGATGGCTTCCATTTCTTGGGCATCATCGTTATTTATATGATCATAACCCATAAGATGCAAGCAACCATGGGTGATCATATGCGCCCAATGGTCAATTAATGGTTTTTTTTGTTGTGTCGCTTCCTGGTTAACTACTTGGGCACAAACAACCAGGTCACCAAGCAAGTTCAGCACTACACCCGGCGGGGCTTCAAATGGGAAGGACAGGATGTTGGTCGGCTTGTCCATATCACGATAAGTATGATTAAGGGTGCGACTTTCGTCTTCGTCAACAATACGGATAGTTAGCTCTACACCGTCTTTTCGACCCGCTAATGCGGCTACCACCCACCCTTTAAATTGCATGAGGGTGGGAAGCTCAAAACGGTTGTCGATGACTTGTAAGTCAATGGTAATGGGCATTAATTTACTCTGCTGCTGGCGTTGTTGCGGTAGCTGTTGCGCTGCTGGCGGCATTGATAGCGGCTGCCGCATTTGCTCTGCTTTTGATTTGGTTTTCGACTTTAAGCTGTTTGGCTTCAAAATCTTCGTAGGCTTCAACCACACGCTGAACGACAGGGTGGCGTACCACGTCTTTTGACTGAAAGAAGTTAAAACTGATTTCTTCAACGTCAGCCAGTACCTCTATGACGTGACGCAAACCCGATTTTTGTCCCCGGGGTAAATCAATCTGGGTAATATCGCCAGTGATCACTGCACGGGAGTTAAAACCAATCCGGGTTAGAAACATTTTCATCTGTTCGACGGTGGTGTTTTGGCCTTCATCGAGAATGATATAAGCATCATTTAAGGTGCGGCCACGCATGTAGGCCAGTGGCGCAATTTCGATAACACTACGTTCAATGAGTTTTTCGACGCGCTCAAAGCCAAGCATTTCAAACAGGGCATCGTAAAGCGGACGTAAATAAGGGTCTACTTTTTGGCTTAGATCACCGGGTAAAAAGCCGAGTTTTTCGCCCGCTTCAACTGCCGGACGAGTCAGTAAAATACGTCTGACTTCTTGACGTTCAAGGGCATCTACTGCACAGGCAACCGCCAAATAGGTTTTACCAGTACCAGCAGGGCCTACGCCAAAGGTGATGTCATGGGTGAGGATATTAGACACGTAAGCTATCTGGTTTTCGTTGCGGGGTTTGACCACGCCACGTTTGGTTTTGATCAACAAGTGTTTGTCCATGGGCATGGATTCACTTTCTTGTTCAAGGCTTTTGGCTTGCTGGATGCTCAAGTGAACCCGTTCGCTGGTGATCTCACTAATGACGCCTTTTACCGGTTGGGTTTCGATGTACAGTGCTTTGATGATGTCACAGGCAACATGGCTGGCAAGGGCTTTACCCGTGACTTTAAATTCACAGCCACGAT
>JBLHHD010000319.1:0-4445 GCA_047614605.1 Alteromonadaceae bacterium | reverse complement strand
CCGTTGATCCACTGAGCTTTGACGGGGCAGGTGTATCGATAAACAGTTTTTTCAAAGGGGATTACACCACTCCGTCGATGGAGTTGGCATTATACAGCTATGCAATGATACGCCATGCATACCTAATGAATGACCAGCCTTTACAGCAGCAGTTCATTCAAAACCTGCCCATCGTTCATGCCCTGATGCCAGACAGTCCGCTAATGACTGAAAGCACATTTTACACCGCTTTAAGTCTACTGGGTTTTGCCGCCCCGGGCGAAGCCGCTTTTATCGACAACATCCGTCAAAGTAAAAAGCTGGCGTCACAAATTAAAGACTGGGCAAACTTTTGTCCGCAAAACTATGAACACAAATACCTGATCCTTGCCGCTGAAATAGCCCGGGTTAGTGGTGATACCAATTCGGCCATGGCCTTATACGACCGAGCAATTGAAAGTGCAGAAAAAGCCGGTTTCATCCAGTGTGAGGCACTCGCCAACGAACTTTACGCCACCTTCTGGCTTAACCAGCAACAATCTAGGGTAGCTAAAACGTTTATTAAAGAAGCCCATTACCTGTACCAGCATTGGGGTGCTATTGCCAAATGCAACCAAATTGAAGAACAATGGTTTCAGGTGTCCTTCAAGTTTGCCGAGAAAACCTCGGCAAATTATGAGCGTACGGTTAACAACGTAACCTCTCAGTCATTAAATTCCACCCAGTCAAGCCAGTTAGACATTCACTCATTACTTAAAGCTAATCAACTGCTGGCCGAAGAAATTCACATTGACTCACTGCTGCAAAAAATGATGATGATCTTGCTCGAAAATGCGGGTGCCCAACAAGGGGCGATTGTTTTTGACCAGGACAGCCAGCTACGGGTTGAAATCATGGGTATGCACGATACCCTTGACGGTGGTGTCAGTCACCAACGGCTTAACGCCACATTAGCCGAAGTATGTGCCGAATCGCCGCCACTGTTACCCGACTCGTTATTGCGTTATGTCCAGCAAACCCAGGAAACTCTCTTACTGAACGACCCGGCGGCAGATCAACGGTTTTCTCATAATAATTACTTGCAACTGGTTCAACCAAAATCAGTACTTGTACTGCCTATCATCGGTCAAGGCAAACTGGTGGCGATTGTTTATCTTGAAAACAACTTAATCAAACAAGCCTTTACTTCCCAGCACCTCGAAACGCTCGAACTGCTCGGCTCACAGGCGGCGGTTTCATTAATGAATGCCTGGCTGTATGACAGCCTCGAAGAAAAAGTCAGAAAGCGCACCGAGCAATTACATCGCGAAAAAGACAAAGCGGATAAAGCCAACGAAACCAAATCGTTGTTTTTGGCTAACATGAGCCATGAAATTCGCACTCCATTAACCACTGTCATTGGTTTTGCCGAAGGCATTTTGTTTGGTGATATTGACAGCTGCGATCAGCATCAGGCCATTCAAACCATCGCCAACAGTGGCAAACACTTATTGTTACTCATCAATGATATTCTCGACTTTTCGAAAATTGAAGCCGGACAATTATTGGTTGAAATGCTCGATGTCAACCTGATTGAATCGCTCACCAATCTTGAATCACTCACCAATGGAATGGTCAAATCCAAAGCCATCGATTTTACCATTGATCTTGAATTGCCCTTACCGGATATTATCTCCACCGACCCGACCCGGCTCAACCAGATTTTGCTTAACCTGATCTCCAACGCCATTAAGTTCACCGAAGTTGGTGGCGTCACTTTACGGGTGTATATCCGCGATGAAAAACTCTACTTTGAAGTGGCGGACACCGGGGTGGGGATCAAAAAAGAAAATATTGGCTCACTGTTTTTTGCCTTTGAACAAGAAGATAAAACCGTCCAACGCAAGTATGGGGGCACCGGGTTGGGACTAACCATTTCGAAAAGCCTTGCCCAAATGCTCGGTGGAGATATCGTCGCCCAAAGTGAACTGGGCAACGGCAGTACCTTTACGGTTGCAATCAAGCTGACGACCGTCGAGCAAACCCGCTGTATTGAATCAATCAAAGCCTTGCACACTTATCGCAATGCTATTGTGGGGGCCTGTAACGCCCCAACATCCCAACTTAAAGGCAATATTCTGGTCGCAGAAGATCAACGTGAAAACCTCCAGCTGATTGTCAAAATGCTCGAAAAAATGGGCCTGACGGTCACTGGTACCCGCAATGGTAAAGAAGCAATCGAAGCCTATCTGACCGAAGACTTTGACCTGATCCTGCTGGATATTCAAATGCCAATCATGGACGGACTCGAAACCCTCGATATGTTAACCTCGATCAGCAATTCCATCCCGGTTATTGCCTTAACCGCCAATGCGATGAAACATGAGGTGGATGAATATTTACGGGTTGGTTTTGATGATCATTTAGCCAAACCCATCGAGCGCAAACCGTTTATTGCCAAAATCAGTCATTATCTGGGCCAAAGCAGTGACTTGATTGAGATTGAACTGAGTCAGGAGGAATTGAACGAACTGCAACAACAGTTTGAAGATAACTTGCCCGATTACTTAAGCTCAGTCGCCTTAAACTTTCAAAATGAAGACTGGGGCGCATTACAACGAGATGCCCATTCACTTAAAGGGGCCGCCAGCACCCTCGGTTATAGTGAATTGAGTGAACTGGCGGCATTACTTGAAGAAAAGCTCAAAGCCGATGATATATCCCGGTTACCTCAAGATATATCGCGATTACTGGCATTGGCAGCGACTAAACTAAGCCGTAATTCAACCTTGGCTGACCCACAAGCCTCACCTGTTGTTGGCGTTTAGGCAGAAGCACATTGCAACTGGCCGGTTTTACCATAACAAGGGTTATTTATTGTCACAATGATACCGTCGTTGCCAGTGCAACAGGCGCTGATCAACAATAAGCCATTAAGTACCAAAATAAAATCACCCTTATGTATAGCTGGATATCCGCTGGCAACATGAATATCAGATATTACAGGAGATAAAATCCAAATATGTGGTGCAACCACTTGGACTGTATAAAGCCAATAACAGTCATGTATTGGTACTAACCAACTTTCCATGTGTTCCTTTGGAGGCATTAATTGGTGACAATCAGCTAGATTTTACCAGCCGCCTGTATATTGCCTGTTCTTTGGTCAAAGCGTTCGCCGATGTCCACAACCACCAACTGATCCACCGTGATATCGCCCCTAAAAATATTCTAGTAGACCCCCCTAATACTGTTGACTAGTGTGCCTACTGGTAAGATAGCGCAAATAAACGCTTTAATTGGAGCTTATTACTGGCACTCTTGACGGTTGAGATTGTTAGTTGTTCATGTTGCATACCTCTAATTTTAGGTTTAAGATACTGACATACATGGTGTGGTTTTGGGTATAATCCGCTAAGACTTATTAATAACTTATTTTATTTGGAGACAAAAAGGGTGCAAATATTAACCTCAAAATGTATGCCAAAAATCTGATTGCATTCAGGATTTTCTCAATTTAATTCCTCGATGCTTATCTGACACTCAAAAAACCAATACAAAAGACTTTTCCAGAAACAGAAAACTTCCTTTACCTCAATTAATTAGCTTTGTGCTGTCCTTGGTGACAAGTGGCAAAAACCATCGCCTCAGCTGACTCGTCAAAACCAATACCACTGATCAACTGCGGATCGATTTTCAACTGGTGCAGTGGTAATTTAGCCAATGTCGCCATACAGGTGTAACCACTACCAAAATCATCCAGCGCAATTAAGCCCTCAACAGATTGTTCCATCGGGTGTAAGTCGACCTTTAACGGCCAGGTAACAATAAAACAAGCGCCTTCTCCCTCTTCCGATTCGAGTTGTATGTCACCACCAAGATGGCCAACCCCATACCACTACCCTCAACTTCATCTCTGGGTTTAAGCATTTGAAATACGGCAAAATCCTCACATGGTATTGAGGAGCTATACCTGGCCCGTCATCTTTTATCTTAAAGCAATAATTGTCCTCATTGTTACTCACTGAAATGACAATATTACCATCCAGTTTGTCATGATGTTTAATCGCATTATTAATTAGATGACGAAAAACCAACTGAAACGGGGTATTGATGTATTAGATATAGGAATTAAACCCTCTAACTGTAATTTAAAGCTACTCGGCGGTGACATCAAATCATCCAACGAATAAGGTTAATTAGCTCGAATAGCCCTAAAGCGTTATGCTAATTATCAATGCGGTACTACAATATTCAGTATCAGTATCAGTATCAGTATCAGTATCAGTATCAGTATCAGTATCAGTATCAGTATCAAAGTTATACGCCAAAATGCGCTATAAGCCATAGACAAACCGTTAATTGACTTATTTTAATCTTAACCCAGTACAGGATTTCAATTAAAACAATCATGATGTTTGCTGAACACCTACCTTTGTTGCACTTAAAAAATGTTGTATTTGAACATACCGCAGAAGCGATAATGA
>JBLHHD010000318.1:0-4447 GCA_047614605.1 Alteromonadaceae bacterium | reverse complement strand
ATTAATGTAACTGGTATAAAGAGTTCGTTTATGCAATCAGTACCCTAGGTTTTGATTTGGTTGATAAGATTGGTGGTGTTGGTTGCCAATGCGTTGAGATCGCAAGTGGCAAGCAAAGAACTGACTTTTTCACTGGTTTTAACCGCGCTGCGGTGAGGACTGGCCGCTTGTGGTGCCGGTCACTTTTAACCTGTTGTGCGCTTTCAATGCCATGGTCATGATGTGCAACCTGACTGAGGCTGGTTTTTTTGGCTACTGAGTTGACATGTGTCACTTTGGTTGGTGCTTGCTTTGGAGCCGATGGTAAATGGCTCGCCGCCTGTGCCGATGACATGATGGTTATAATCGATGCTGCAGTGAGTGTTTTAGTCAGTTTCATTTTCACCGTACCTTTATAATTTAGGTTTTATTGTTTTTAATTGTTTTTAATTGTTATGGGGTACCCCGGTCTGTTTTCATTCAAACGCTGCATAATGGCTTTATCAGGGGCTTAAACTTAAGCTAATACATTGATTCAAATCGTTTTTATATTTTCTATTTGCAAACTCATTGTTTGTACTAAGCTGTAGTGGGGACGTTTTTCCCCTGCGGATTTTGTCGGTAGCTTCAAACAAATAACGCCGTAAGCTTACCGGTATTTACCGTTAAAAAATAAAGCTAATCTTGCAGTTTAATTATGGAAAAAAATAACGATGACAGAAAAAACGATTAACGTTTTAAGCAGTGAAACACTCACCGCTAAATACAACGAAAATGCCGTAGCAGCGGATAAAGTATTCTTTATTTACAATTCGAGTGGAACAGAAAAAGGATCGCTTACCAAGGCCCAGGTGCAAGATGCACTTTTGATACATGGTGTAGCCGTTACCCCTCATTCAGACAAAGATGGTCGAGGATTATTTGCAGTAGGCCCTAAGATCAACAGCCACTTTAAACTCTATAATTGGTATTATAGTCTCAGCCTTTATCCCACTCCCGAAGCATTGCAACGAGATATTTATAAACTGCTGGTATTTGCACTTACCGGTGCTTCTTTGGTGGTTGCTTTTAGTCTGGATAATCAAAGTAATGTGGTCCTGACCAAAACAGACGAGGGTAAAGACAACCCTTATTATGCTGACTTTCCGGACACCATTGAGCCGGGTAAGTTTAAAATGGTCACTCTTAAGGATAACGCCAATGAGGAAACTTCACTGGGCATTAAAGCCTCTGTTAGCTATACCAATTTATATGGTGAGGTGACAATTGATGTTGATAAAACCTTCGATAAGCTGACTTCATCGCTTAAAGTGTCACCGCAAAACCAACTGGTAGGTGATGTGGAGGTGGTTGATAATCGCTTTATTGCTTTACTGGCGAAGCTGACAGTCGCCGAGAACTCGGTGTTGTCGACCCTCAGTAATGTGCAGAACTTTTTGGTGGCTATCAGTGGTCGACTCGATTGCGAACAAGTAAAAACCCCCGGTGGTGGCTTGTGTAGTGCGCTCAGTTATAACAAAGCCAGTCAGGTATTTAATCTTCGAATGCAGCTTAAGCCTTTTGCGATTATTTATTGTCAAAGCACCGCTGAAGTGTCCTTGGTTTACCAGCTGGCGATAGCTAATAACCTGGTCGTCAGAGTACGCTCAGGCGGTCATGATCACGAAGGTGAATGCTCTGGTACCGATACTATTGTAATTGACTTGTCGAGACTTGACTCGGTAGACGTGGACACACAGGGCGTAGCCACGATTGGACCGGGGAACAAGTTTGTAAAATTAACCACTGATTTGGCCCAAAATGAACCGCCAGTGATGATCCCTCATGGGACTTGTGCAACGGTGGGCATTGGCGGCTTTATTCTTGGTGGCGGCTGGGGTCCGTGGACGCGGGCGCATGGCATGTGCTGTGAATATCTGGTAGGTGCGACGGTTGTATTAGGCGATGGCGAAATTAAAACCCTTAGTAAACAAGGTGGCGTCGACGAAAAAAGATTGTTATGGGCACTTGCTGGTGGCGGTGGTTTTAGTTACGGCATCGTCACTGAGTTAAAAATTCAAACATTCGCACTACCACTGCTATTACTGAGGTTTGAAGTGCAATGGAACCCTTATACCAATGATGGACCGGGCCAACCACTCAAACTCAAAGGTGACAGACCAACCAAAGACGTGCTCAAAGAATGGGAAGATGTGATCAACGCCAAAGGCTTAAGCAGTGGGGCACTTGAGGTAAACAATCAGCTGATTGGCACCAATTTAAAAGTATCAGGTATAACCGAACCTGATAGTGGTTTTAACCCGGATACGGTTAGCCATAACTGCATTATGTATGGTTATTGGGATGGCACCGAAGCGGAACTCAATGCGTTTATCATTGCCAGCTTTGAAGACAAAACGACTGGCAAATACGAATTTAATGTTACAGGCACAGGTGGGGCAGGCAGTAGTACAGCATATGGCAGCGATATGATGAGCAACTGGGACCGGGACTCACTGTATAACGTTCAACAATTAATGGCTAATCAGCCAGTGGTTGGTCTATCTCGGAGCGAGCCGTTACCGCCTGATTATGATGGCCCGGCACCACACAAAATCACCTCTCGCCTGGTTAACCATGAGGGGTTAGATGAGGAGGGTTATAGCGGCTTGCTTAAATCACTGACATCACCGCTGATTTTAAAAGGCAACCGGGAGCTTGGGTTATTCACCTACGTGACATTGGGGGCTATTAGTGGCATGTACTATGGAGATGAAGCTCATCAGAATCCGGCACAATGCTCTTTCCCTTACAAGGACAGACAATATACCATCCAATACCAAACCTGGTGGAATGAGTCGTTGAGCAACAAGGATAAAGGCCAAGATAATGAAGTCTATAACAGGGTTAACCGAGCGATGGACTGGATGCAAGAGTCCCGCGACGCCAAAATCGATGGAACATCCGGGGCATTCATCAGCTTTAAGGACAGCTCAATCCCAACCGAAACCTACTTTGAGCAAAACTACGAAAAGTTGATAGCGGTGAAAAAAGACTGTTCAAAAGACCCGCTTAATCATTTTAGAAGCCGTAAAACGATTATTTAGTCAGTTTGGAGTTTGGGTTTGGATATGTAGGTTTGAATAAAAAGGAGCGGCGGCACAAAGGCTATACCTGTGTGTCGCACTCCAGTCAAAAGCGTATCTTTTGAAGTGCTGTCATTGGGTCTTTTTCCAGGCTTTAAATGTTTTTTCTGTTATGCCTAACCCAACAATTGCGCCACTATGCAAATGCTTTAACTCACCCATTGTCATAGTGATAAATTTATCAGAGAACTCAATCGTTCTTTGTAGACAAAACATTTTAAGGTAAATTTCGATTTCTTCTCCTGTTAATCCTTGCCTGATGACTTCACCCATTGCTTCTTTTCTTATGGCACGATATTGGATCCGAAAAGTATCTATCTCGCCCAGAGATTCTTTTACAACGTCATATTGTTCACAAGATTTTAGATAAGCCCATTGAAATAATTCCAATGCAGGTTGCCATTCGTTTTTTTCATAGAAATACAGTAGCGCCTTGAAATAATCATCTTGCGGGACGTCGATAAAACTTAACGGACAAAGGTTTTCTTTAATAAACGCAATATTACACGCCAAACGGGCTGTTCTCTTATTCACATCTTCAAATGCCTGTAAATAAGACAGATGAATCAACAAGAAAAAACTCTGCTCAAATGGATTGATAATTTGAGCCGCTTTCCTGAGTAAAAGCGCCAGTTGTTCTTCTAATTGATGTGGGTTACTCAGTGGAAGATAAGTTGATTTGCCAATGGCAACCTCTACCTGTCGAATATTTCCACAGGCTTTTGGGTTCTTCAGCAAGTCTTGTGACAACAAATGGTGAATATTTCGAATTAAAAAAGAGTTGAGCACTATCTCTTCAGCATTTTCAACCAAAAATAAAATGGCCTCTTTATGGTTCATGATCATGACGGTTTCTTCATTGACTTTACCTTCTGCCGTTAACCCCTCTTCAATCAGCTTTTGTGTATCTAGTTGGGTATATGTATTGCCTTCAAGTCGACTTGAATTATAGGACAAATCAATGAGTAAACGCTGGACGATGTTTCTGGCATAGGTTCCTGCGGCCAGTTTTTTGTCAAATCGCTTGCCCTGTTCATATAATTGATTTTTAATTTCATTTGGCACGTACTGGGTTTCATTGGGAATATAGTCATCAATCAATTTAAGCTGATAGCTGCATTTGACCCGTCCATAGGAAGGTGTTTTTAAATAATTTAGCAGCAAATTGGCGTGTTTAGAAAAAATGGAATGGCGGGTGTCTTCATTAATATCATCAGCCTTTGCGATAGAGACAGAATTGTCTTTATTAGTTGCAATATTAACAGATGCTTTTGCCAAATTGTCCTTATTGAGCGTGTATTGAGTGTTTCGTTTTTCACCCACTTTGACAACAATCCCCTCTT
>JBLHHD010000317.1:0-4450 GCA_047614605.1 Alteromonadaceae bacterium | reverse complement strand
TACCGTAATCGAGAAAATCTTTATCCAGTTCAAAATAAGCTAACCCCGCCTGATAAAACAGTTTGCCGAGCAATTGTTTATTGTCCGGGCCAAAATGAAAATAAACACCAAGTGCGGTATTCATGAGCGGCCCCTAAGACGTTTGGGCTTGTCTTGTTCGGCCAGTAATTGTGCCATCGTCTGTGCTGATTTAGGCGGGAAAAGCGGTTCGGTCGCGCCAATATCACCATAAACATGACACAGCATTAAAAATTGCCGCAAAGAAATTTGGGCTTTGGTTTCAAACCCTCTGATGGTGGCTACTGGCACGCCGGATAATTTGGCGGCTTTGGCGCGGCTATGACTTAAATCTAATCGGGCTTGTTTAAATTGAGCCGCCAATTGTGCTTGTCGTTCACCGGGTGTGAGTAATTTATTAATTGACATTATGGTATCAGTTATAAACAAGTAATGAGCTTAATTGATAGTATAGCATCAATTAAGCTCATTTAAAGATCCGCTTTAAACGATCAAAATCAGCTAATTTTTAGCAATAATAAACAAATCAGTTGTCACTGAGACTTTTCCTTGCGGGGCGTTTTCTTCGGGATATTCTTGGCGCAATAAATCAATCACACTAAAGCCATTATCAGCCAAAGTGTCTTTTAAAAAATCAGCCTGATGATAATACATATACAACTTGTCGGGCGAAGTGCTGGAGCCTTTTAGCCCCGACTGACTATAATCATCTTCCATATTGCTCAGGTATAAAATGCCGTTGAGGTTTAGCAGGCTGGCAGCATCACTAATTAAATCAGCCGCTGCTTCTTTTGAAATATACGGCAGGCAAAAACTGCAGATGATCGCATCGTATTGTTGCTTGATTTGACCGATATCCCGACAATCCATCACCTCATAAGTGGCCTGTGGATTATTGACTTTAGCCAGCGCTATCATTCGTTCAGCTAAATCAATGCCATGGATTTTAAAGCCCGGATGTTTGGCCAGCAAATAGCGGGTGACATTGCCCGGTCCGCAGCCAATTTCCAGGATATTTGCGGTTTTGTTTTCGACCCTTGAGCAAAATAAATCATAGGTGTCATTATACAAATCCGCTTCCATAAACTTGTCCTGGTAGCGTTGTGCACAATTGTTATAGGTTTGTGCATTTATCGCGCAGTTTTTATCGTCTTCGTTTAAGCCGGCATTTTTATCCATGGTCAATATTTCCTGGTGGTATTTATTCATCGAAATGCCATTATGCCAACCACAAGATACATTTCAATCCTAGAGCGCCATATGGTTAGAAAATAGACTCACCAGAATGTCTAAAATGTGTAAACGGCGTTAAATCCTTTTGCTTTAGAATGACTAAAGCCAAAAGAATTTGCCTTGTTTACGAAAATTTCAGTTCTCGCTGGTGAGCGATCTCTAACCATATGGCGCTCTAGCGATTAATATGGCATCACAACTTAAAGCACTAAGCCGGGCTCTGAGGGTTTTAATGCGTTGACGAGTACCACTACAGGTAGTTAGCGACATAAGGACATTTCAAATAACTTTATATTGTGCACAACTGTAGCTTAATGTGCTGCTGTTGAAAATCCTGATGTTTGCTATACTACGCTTTAATACCCCCTTTCATGAAATTGAGGACAGTTGCACAACATGAGTTCAAAAGTAACGGACACGATTAAGCAGGATTTGGCCCACCAGATACAAACCCAGAGTGTGTTGCCGTTTAAACTGACATTAGGTGCCATCGCAGAACATTATTCGGTCAGTTTAACCCCGGTACGCCAGGTTGTTGAATCACTGGTCGAAGAGCAAATGTTAATCCGTAAGCCCAATGGTCGACTCGAACGGGCTAAAGCGCCCAGTGAGCAACAGATTGCCTCAGCTCAAGCCACGGTCCAAAAGCCAATCAACCTCAACTCTGATCTTGACCAACTATTAACGAATCACATTGTTCAACTCAGCTTGCAGAGTCATTCAAAATACCTGCGCGAAGAAGCAACAGCGAAAAAATACGATACCGGACGAACCATCATGCGTCAGGTGTTTTCGCGCCTTGCAGGTGCTGGTTTAATTGAACATGTGCCCCGCTGTGGCTGGAAAGTACGGATATTTCGCGAAAAAGACATGCTTGATTACCTTGAGATCCGCGAAATTTTAGAAATTAAAGCGCTAAACCTCGCCAGACCACACTTTAGACAGCACGAATTACAACAAATGCTCGATGGTAATGTGTCCAGCAACGATCCAGGCTCAGTCGAACTAGATAACTCACTACACAACTATTGGATAGATCGTTGTGACAACTGGTATATTCAAGACTTTTTCAGCCGCCACGGCGCTTTTTTCAGTGCCCTGTTTGACTATGCCGCACTGGGCAAAAACATCAAAACCGAAATGGCACAAGAACACCGCGACATTTTGCAAAACCTGGTTGATCAAAACTGGGAAGGTGCCGAGCAAGCGTTGGTTAACCATATCCACGATCAAAACCGCAACGTCCTGGAGTTGGTCGAGTTTAAAAACCAGATGGGTCACAAAAAATAGTAGGCTAAAAGCGGTCTACTCTAAAGGGCGTAATATCCACCTGATGGGGTTTGCGCAATACCGCTTCGCTAATTAAATCAGCCGTCACGGCAGCCTGAGTTAACCCCAAATGTTGGTGCCCAAAAGCAAATAAAACCCGCTCATGTTTAGGTGAGCGACCAATTATGGGCAGCGAATCAGGCAATGACGGTCGGTGACCCATCCAGCTTTTACCCTCACTACCATCAACTTGCGGCAACACTTCTTTGGCGTGATTAAGCAAAATTTTCGCCCTTTGCTCATTTTCAGGAGCATTCAGCCCAGCCAACTCAACAGTGCCCGCCAGACGTAAACCTTCTTGCATCGGCGTCATAACAAAAGAACGTTCAAAGGACGTTACCGGACGGGTTAATTCGACCTTGGGCGTTGGCAACATCAAATGATAACCCCGCTCAGTTTCAAGTGGAATCGTATGACCGACCATTTTTGCCAATGCTTTTGACCAGGCACCGCCCGCAATCACCACCTCTTTAGCGACAATATCTGCCCCTTTGGTTTTGAGCACAACATGGGTGCTTGCCATCGTTTGGATAGCCATCACTTCTTGTTGGACAAACTGACCACCAGCACTCATAAAATAATCGGCCAAACTGGCAACCAATTGATAAGGATTGATGGTGTGCGCGGTATCCGGGTAATAAAGCCCACCAGTGATAGCCGCAGCTACCGCAGGCTCAAGCTCTCTTACCTCATCACCATTAAGTTGTTCAACATTAACCCCATGACGACTAACAAACTGAGCATGTTGGCGATTTTTATTCGCCGCAGCAGCCGAATGATAAACGGTTAAAGCGCCCTTTTGAGTCATTAAATACTCAAGTGACGTCCGTTTGAGTAAATCTTTAAAGCGGGCAATCGAAGGACGGTTAAGCACCTTAAGCGCATCAACCGACTGACGAGTTTTATGCGGCATTGCCGCCCAGGTATAACGCATCAACCAGGGCACCAGTTGAGGAAAGTAAGACCACTTAATCGACAATGGTCCCAGCGGATCAAGTAACATTTTTGGCACCCCAAGCAGGGTATTAAAATTAGCCAGCGGCAAAATAACATCACTGGCAAAATGCCCCGCATTACCTTGCGAACAGCCTAACCCCGGTGCCTGACGGTCAATCAGTAACACCCGTTTGCCTTCGTGCTGCAATCTTTCGGCGATAGTAGTGCCAATAATACCAGCACCAATCACTGCTACATCGGCAATTTCACTTGTGTTAACGGTGCCCACTGACCCTCTCCTGTTTTACTGTAAATGGTGCGCTTAATAACGGCTTTAATATTTATTGGCAGTTAAGCCCAAACGGATCATCAATCGAATGCGACGGCTCGGTAAACCACTTAGGCCCCTGTGCTGTCATATAAAAATGATCTTCGAGGCGAATGCCAAACTCACCCGGCAATACCAGCATCGGTTCATTACTAAAACACATACCCGGTGCCAGTGGGGTGCGATCATTTTTCACCAAATAAGGCCATTCATGAATATCCAGCCCGACACCATGCCCGGTACGATGAGGTAATCCCGGCACCTGATAATTAGGCCCAAGTCCTTGAGACGCCACATAATCTCGCGCCGCAGTATCAACATCACCACAAGGCACACCTACTTGTGCCTGAGCAAAAGCCCGTGCTTGAGCTTCTTTTTCGATAGCCCACATTTTTCGCTGATCATCATTAGGCTCACCAAAAACATAAGTGCGGGTAATATCCGAGTTATAGCCCTCAAGTTGACAGCCAGTATCAATCAGCACCATATCGTTGTGATCTAATGCTTTGGCGGTTTTAACCCCATGCGGAAAAGAAGAATCAACACCAAACAACACAATACAAAAATACGAACGACTCGCACCGACCTTTTGATGGGCTTTATTAA
>JBLHHD010000316.1:0-4455 GCA_047614605.1 Alteromonadaceae bacterium | reverse complement strand
AGCTGTTTTCTGACTGGAGCGCAGATTTCTCTACCGAATTTAAATATTCAAACAAGGAAGTCGACACTAATCAGAACCCGCTGCTCGGTGCCAATTTTGGCCAAATGCTGATTGGTACGCCTAGTGGCGGGCAATTATATATTGGCCCGGATCAGTTCCGTCATGCCAATGTGTTGGCTAATGATCGTACTGCGTTGTCGATTAAAGCCGATTATTTTGTCACCGACGAGCACAAGCTGACCTTTGGTTGGGAGCACGAAGAGCTGGAAATTTATAACCTGTTTGTGTTTGGCTCTTTGGGTATGTCGTCATTTGGCAGTATTGATGACTTTAGAAACCGTAATGGTTTCCATGTTTTTCAAAACTCGTTGGACGGCAACCCGTTAAGTGCGGCGGATCAGTTTGAATATGAACTGGATACGTTTTATATCCAGGATGAGTGGTCAGTTAACGAAGATTTGACACTGACGTTTGGTGTACGTTACACAAAATACAATAATGATGATCTGCCAGTGCTAAATTCAGATTTTGTTACTCGTCATGGCTATTCGAATCAGAATAACTTTGATGGTCTGGATTTGTTTGAACCCCGTGTCGGCTTTAGTTATACCTATGATAGTGATACGGTAGTTAGGGGTGGATTTGGACTGTTTGGCGGCGGTGGACCCAATGTTTGGTTATCAAACTCTTATGGTAACGATGGTGTGCGCAAAACCTTTGCTGATTGTAATGGTGACTGTTTTGATGGCCGCACCACACCACCAGAAGTATTGGAATCTTTGGCTGGTGGCAGTAATGCCGATACTAACTCGGTCCATCCAGACTTTGAAATTCCCAGCATGTGGAAGTTCAATTTGGGCGTAGAGCGTCGTCAGGACCTAGGTTTTATGGGGGAAGACTGGTTGCTTACTGCCGATGTTTTAGTGTCTGAGGTGAAAGACGCCGCCAAGTATCGCGAATTAAATCTGGTTCAGGATGACACTGCACCGGATGGGCGTCCTCATTATGATCATAGTGGACCGTTTGATTTATCTTTGGAAAACACCAGTAAAGGGGGTGGTGTGGTGTTGAGCTTTAGCTTGGCTAAACGCTTCTATACTGACTACGGTACATTCGCCTTTGATGCGGGTTATTCTTATCAGGATATTACCGAAGTTAACCCAGGTAATGCATTTGTTGCTTTTGAGGGTTACTCAATGCCAGCTAACTCGGATTTTCAAAACGATGAGGAATATAACTCTGAGTATGAAATTCGTCATGCCTTTACGGGTAACCTAACCTGGAGCAATGAAGTTTTTGGTGATAACACCACTACGATTTCAATTGCTTACACTGGTCGTAGCGGGCGTCATTACAGTCATACCATGCGCAGTAACGGTACTTTCGGTGGGTTTGCCGGCTTTGCCAGCTGGGATGGCTATAATTCGCAGTCTTTGTATGTGCCTACCGGGGTTAACGATCCGCTGGTGAGCTTTGCTGAGGGTTTTGATACGGATGGTTTCTTTGATTATGTCGACTCTAAGGATTGTTTGACTGGCGGTACTATTTCACGCCGTCATGCCTGTAGCAGTAGTAGTATTCATCGCTTTGATGTGCGCTTTTTGCAAGAGATCCAGCTTACAGATGATCAATCAATCGAACTTATCATGGATATCGAAAACATGGGTAATATGATTAACGACGATTGGGGCCGGGCAGATGGTTATGTCCAGCCGTTTAATGCGCCGGTAGTTGATGTGGCGATTGTTGAGGGGGTATATGAATACAGTAACTTTACCTTGCCAACACCGACAGTCGCGAAAGTGCCTTCGGTATGGAAAATCCAGTTAGGTTTACGTTACAAGTTTTAAAAACCTACTGAGGATCACCGTTCAGCTTCGCTTTAAAACGCTGAATTGTGATCCTGCTTATTGTGGTTTTGGTCGCAAAATGGGTGTAGACTAGAGGTCCCTTGATAACCCACAGGTTACTGCCTTGAGTTCGAACGCTCACTTTGTGATTGATAGTAAAGTAAAATTTTATTTTGACCAGACTCAGCAAACTTTACACTCTGGTGATGAAATTGTGCCGTTGCAACGGCGTGAAGCGCAAACCCTGTGTTGTATTCTTGATACCTCTCGTGACACCACTAAACCCGATGAAATTGCCGTTTATCTCTGGGGTGAGGGCCCGGTTAATGACGACTACGCCAATAAAAAAAGTCAGGCAATCACACATGTTTCAAAAATCAGAAAACGACTGGAGCAGCTGGGCGTTGCTGCTGATTGGTTGCAAACCAGAGGGGCATTAGGCTATCAGGTCTGCTGTGAGGTTGAGTTTGTCAGCAATGAAGCGCAACACCAAGAGCTGATAAAACGTCGGCAATGGCGTAAGGTGCGGGCTCACTGGTTTAAGGTCACTAAATACAGCGGATTGTCGGCTTTGCTGACCACGGTGGTTTTTGGTTTGATTTACTTTGTTTCGAGTCAACCTTCTGTCACGCTTAATAATGTTAGACAATTGCATACTCTGTCAGGTGTCTCAATTGAACCCAGCTTTTCGCCAAATAGCGATGCCATCGCTTTTTCTTATCAGATCAGCACCAGCAGTGGCCGAATCTATCTCAAAGCCAATTCAGATATTAATTACCGGGCGTTAACCAGCAAACATTTTGATCAGTCACCGAGCTTTTCACCTAGTGGCAGGCAATTGGCTTTTCAACGAAAGCTTAAAGAGGGTTGTGAAATCCGCCTTATTCAGCTCGATGCTCAATATAACAAGGTCGGTGATGATGTCAAAATTGCCCAGTGTAGTGCTAAAACCTGGTTGTCGAGTATCACTTGGCTTGCTGAGGACAAATTATTATTCACCGATAAACACCCTAAAACGGGGTTGTCAGCTATTTATCAGCTTAATTTAGTCAACCAGAAAAAGTCTTTGTACTTACAAATTGACGATGTTAATTATTATGGGGCCGGTTACTATTACCTAACCTTCGACAGTAAAAGTCAGCGATTATATGTGCTGGATGGCGAAAATTGGTCAACCACCAATATTTATCAGCTTGACGTAAATAAAGTATTGAGCAAAATTGCCACCATTAAAAACTCACTCAGTAGTGTTGCTTTACTGGATGATAAATTGATCTTTAAAGACCTGGACAATCGGCTGAAAAGTTTATCGGTTAGCGACCCACAACAGATTGATTTGGTGTATTGGGATCCGCTCAATCCAATTAGTTACCCGGTGACTGACAGCAGCTACCAACGACTGGCTTTTGTCAGTGGAGAGTATTACCGTAGTCGTGTTCACGCTTATTCGCTGGATGATGGTGTCGATTCAGAAATGATCTCGTCAAAGTTTAAATTGCGCTTGCCCATTGCCAGTGAAAATGAGGTGTTGGTGACGTCTAGCGAGTCGGGTATCACTCAAGTCTATACCTATAAGAACAATTTTCGCCAACAACTCAGTGACTTTAAAATCAATCGAAAAATCGTTAACGTTGCCACCTCTGCCAATCAAAAGTGGCTGGCGGTTAGTTTTATCGATGGATCGACATTGTATAAAAGAAGCGATAAAGGTTTGGTACAGGTCAGGCATTTTGCACTTTTGAGCTTTCCGGGTTTTTCGCTTAATAGCCAGCGCCTGGTGTTGTCTGATGTTGCCGATGATGATGTTAATAAACATCAGGTTGTGGAATATGACTTACAAAAGTATTTTACCAAGGGGATCATAGAGCCAACCCATATCAACCTGAAAAAAGTTAAGTTTGCGGTATACCACGAGTTGGGGATTATTTACGTACCATCGAACAAACCGGGGGTGTATTTACTAACCCGAAATAGTGATGAAGCGCTCAATAACACTATTGTTGCCGTTTATCCGGCTGGGTTTGGGTTAACCGACACTCATCTGTATGTTGCCACTGCGGATCGCAAGCTGGTCAGTATTGATCTGAAAACCAGCCAGGTAAAACACTTGCCGGATCATTTGTTTGGGGTCTTTTCAATTGATCAGAATAAGCTGTTTTATATTGTCGAATCTTTGGGCCACACCGATATTGTTGTTGCTGATGTGTTCAATAATTAACGCCTCAATTGACCTTCTTTGCAATCTACTGACTTAACTGCCCCACGCCTTCATCTCTTTTACGACCACTTATCACTGTTTATATTAAAGGGCTATCCGCTTAGGCCGACCTATGTCAATATGTAGTAATGACACAAAATTCAGATTGACTTAAGTCCGGTATAGATCACCCCAAAAACTGGGATCAATTTATTGATTGGTTTCACGATGAGGATGCCTGTCTAGATTATATTTATAAAATTCGTTGGCCTAATGGCTTCATCTGTCCACGATGCCCTGTAAATAAAGCGCCCTATTAATTGAAAAATGGTTCATTGAAATGTGCAGCTTGCCGTAAAGAGACATCCGTTACTTCTGGTACCATTTTTAATAAAACGAGCGTCTCCC
>JBLHHD010000315.1:0-4467 GCA_047614605.1 Alteromonadaceae bacterium | reverse complement strand
ACTGAGTTAGTCGTTAACTTTGCGTAAACTCATGGGAATATGACGAATGGTTGAAAAACAAGCGACAATGTATAATGATTTATGCCTCGTTACTTATAATGTCAAAATGATTAGATAGCAATAATCGATGAAAATGGCATGATGAGAAAACTAGTGACAGCCTTTTGTTCTTTTCTATTACTTGTATTGGTTTTTAATCGTACTTTTGTATTGAAAAACATAACATTTTTTATCTGGTAAAAATAACCAATAAGGCTAAAATGCTAAAGTAGCGTGGACTGCATTGGTCATATTTATTTTTTGGAGTACTTGATGGTTGAGAATCTTTTTAAAAACAAATCGTTGGAACAGCGACGCAAGTTTGTTCGAGCAATAGTCGAAAGACTGTTAATCGCTTACAAACTTGAAAAAGTCAAAGATCTCACTGAAATCTTCGATTGCACTTATGGTGCGGTTAAAAATTGGGGTTCAATGGGTAAAATTCCACAGGATCCGATATTCCAATGTCATTTTGAAACGGGTGTTTCTTTGGATTGGCTGGTCCATGGCGGCGAGCCCATTGTGGTATTCAGTAAAGAAAAGGCCGAGGCGCTTAAAAAGCACTTGGCTAATCAGTTGGCATCGTCAGTAAGGTTTCAGTTGATCGAACAAAAGTGTGCCAACGGTGTTGATATGCTGGCCGAAGGGTTAAGCGGCAGTTTGCTCGAATGGATGAAAGTAACGGTAGTTGAAGACCTGGACATGCCAGTTAATGACGATAAAGACGACTGTTAACCTCAACTCGGGCTAGGAGCCTGTCCGAGAATGGTCATTTAAGGTTTAGATCTCTCCAGTCTTAAATATTGTAATAATGACAACAAGTGCGTTATTAGCCGGTCACTGTTAACCCGAACTCAGCTTAATTGAATTCAAACCCGAGTTAGCTTAACGCGGCTTAGGTGCTTTAAGCCGCTGTAAACGCACTTATTGCAGCACGTCAAGAACCCCTTTTAGCTGGCTTATTGCCTGGCTAACCCCGATTTCATTGAGATCTATCGCCAGACTAAAGCCTTGTTGCTGACGTTCAATGTTGGTGGTTTGGGCGTCGGTTTGACGATGATCTAATACCACGAAGGTTTGCACGGGCTTGGAAATACCTTTAACGGTGACTTCATCATAGGCTTGAGTGTTAATCATATCCTGAATAAGTTGCTGGGTATCAAGGGAGATTAAAATCTGATCCGGCTTCGAATGAGATTCGAGACGACTCGCTAAGTTAACGTTTCCACCGATGATGGTGTAATCCATTCGGTCATCGGCACCAAAATTACCCACCGTGCAATAACCGGTATTAATCCCCATTCGAATATGAAAAGGCACTTTATACCCTTGTTTTTGCCAGCCTGCTTTAAGCTCTCCCATTTTTTGCCGCATGGCAATGGCCATATTGACACAAGCAATCGCATCTTGTTGGACTCCTTTACTCTCTGGATCACCAAAAAACACCATCACCGCATCACCTATAAACTTGTCAACGGTACCGCCGTGATCCACCGCTATCCGGGTCATGGCGGTGAGGTAATCATTTAACAGCATGGTCATGGCTTCAGGGTCCATGGTATCGGTCATTTGGGTAAACCCTTGAATATCCGAGAAAAATACCGTCAGCTTTTTACGTGATGTTTCGAGCTTGACCTCTTGCTTACCACTGAATATTGATTTGAATAACTGCGGTGATAAATACTTGGATAATTGAGCGGACAACTTTTGTAGCGAGCGGTTATTTTCTTCGACACTTTGGATGGCCGTTTTGAGTTCGCTGGTTCGTTCGTCAATTTTCTCTTCAAGTAGTTGATTATATTGTGACATTTCTTGACGGGCGGCTTGTAGCTCGCCAGTCATATTATTAAAGGCTCCGGCCAGTGCAGAAAACTCATTTTTGCCTTTTTCCTCCATATCAGTACTCAGATCGCCGCTGCCAACTCGCCTGACAGCACGTTTCATATTGTCGATTGACCCGACAATAGAGCGGGTCAGGTAGGTAGAGAGTAATACCGCAATAAACAGCATAAAAGCGATCACGGCACCTTTTAGCAAGATCGCTTGTTTTTCTGTGGCGGCCACATTACTGACCAGCAGTTGTTTGGAGTGTTGGCCATGCTCAATACTGCGTTGCACCATTTGGCTAAATTGCTGGACCAGTTGATCTTCTTCAACTTGTAATGCGTTGCGTTTGCGGGTCACGGTAACCATTTCGATGATAAACTGCCGCCGCAGCGCCATTGCTTGTTCTATCTGGTCTTTATAGGGGGCTAATTTGACGCTGTTCAACAACTGCTGTTTAAGGGTGGCAACGGCTTCGAGCCACAGGTTGACATCAGTTTCATGCATCCCGTTGTAAAGGGCGTAACTGCTGGTATTGCTGATATCGAGCATGGTTTGGATAATTTGGCTGTCATCAGCCGTTGACAGCAAAGTGAAAAATTTGGCGGGTGTATCATGGTGAATGGCCAATTTTTGGCGTAATAGTTGTTTACTGTTAACGAACTTTTTGCGAATAACAAACAGTCTTTCGCTCAGGGCTTTAAGTTTGTTTTCGTCATTGATAATGGCATCGGCATAGGCTTTAAAGGACGAGTCTTTAAGCTCAATAAAAGGCGTGATTTTGCGATTGAACTCTTGCTGGATAGTGGTGACTTTGCTTTGTAATGCGTCGAGTTCGGTTTGAGTATGGACACTGAGCGAACTGCCTACGGCACCGGCGAGTTTGGCCTGAGTAAAGGACAGTTCAGAAATATCCAGCATCATTTGCTGGTGAGCGCGGATCACTGAAATAGCCTGAATGCCGACAAAAGCCGGGATCATTAAGGAGAAAATGAAAATGGCAAAACTCAGGTGTAATTTATTTTTTATGGTCATAAGTGACAGTTGGGTTGATTTGAATTGTTACCAAGTATAGTGGTTCGTTATTATTGTGCGTAACCCCAGCCAAGTTTATCTGGCACAGCTTAGCCCAGCACGTTGTGCTCCCGCCAAAGACAGCCTTATATATAGCAGTCAGCAAGAACCTCCAAAGATCGCTTCCCCTAGGTTTGAACAATGCACTGCTTTGTTATATCAAGGTATCGCTAAAGGAAGAATTAATTAGCAAGGAACCAGCCAGTGATTATAAAGGGTATACACCAGCCCAATTGCCGCTGGTAACCCAGGATTATCATGATGACGGCTCGGGTAAATCGCCCCGTTATTACCAGCTCAAAGTCATAAACAAAACCATCGAAGCCATCAGCAAAGGGCAAAATCGCAACCTGCTGGTAATGGCAACTGGCACCGGCAAAACCTATACCGCCTTTCAAATCATTTGGCGGTTGTACCAAGCTGGGGTGAAAAACGGGATCTGACCATGTCACGCAATTTAGGGTAACCGTTTTGTTTATGGTAGGAACGATCGCCGCGCGGCGAACTGCGTCGAAAACGCAGCGATTGTGTTGACTTTGTCAACATTCGCGCCGAGACGGCGCGCCTAGCATGCGCATCAAAGTGTTACCCTGTTTGATCGGTGCCAAAAAACGCATCCCTTTTTGGCCGACCGTACCGCGTTGATAAAGCAAACCCATAATGATGACTTTACCCCTTTTGGCGCTGCCATGACCAAAATAAGCGGCCATAAAGTAGACCCGGCATACGAGGTTCATTTGGGACTTTATCAGGCATTAACGGGGCCAGAAGAACATCAAAAAGCCTTTAAACAAGTCTCAGCAGATTATTTTGACCTGATTATTATTGACGAGTGTCACAGCCGGGGTAGACGCCAAAACCTGCAAACTGGTGGTGCTTGATCAAACGATCAATTCGATGACCAAATTTAAACAGGTCATTGGTCGGGGCACCGGTATTGACGAGCGATATGGCAAACTGTGGTTTACCATTTTAGACTTTAAAAAAGCCACCGAACTGTTTGCCGATGAACGCTTTGACGGCACCCCCGAAAAAGTCATTAAAACGGACCCTGAGGGCATAATTGACACCAGCGACGATGGTTTTGACGACATACTTAACGGCGAAGACCCAGGCGACGACTCTTATGGTACCGCCGACCCGCTCGACCCATTCGACGGTCCGCAAGGCATTAGCGAACCTACTGCTGGTGACTATACAATTGATGGTGGCGACGAGGGTGATAACGAACCCGACAAAGCTGTAAAATACCATGTCGATGGTGTAATGTTGCAAGGCAATCGCATTAAATATGGGACAATAGCTGAAGCCAGTATTTTTCATCCCAGCCAGCGATTTGTCTCTTCATTTTTATCCCTGCTTTTTGCGATCTGTCTGACTTAAGACGATTCAGCGCAATTCGCCGAAAGGTGGATAAATTTTCTGCCGCATGGCCCATCCTGACTCGACAATCATCTTCATTAAAGGCGACAGCCAATACCCAATGCAATCCGGTTTCTACTGACCAATGGTCTCGAATAACCCGCTCCA
>JBLHHD010000314.1:0-4480 GCA_047614605.1 Alteromonadaceae bacterium | reverse complement strand
ACCGGTCCTCAATTTCTATGAGCTGGGATTCGTGGGTAATGAGGTTGATTTATGGTATTTCATAGGGTGTCCATTCGAGCCAGAAATGACCTTTATTTTTAATTTAAATACCGTATACCAATCCTTGTTATTCCCTGATTTTCTTACATCAGCACCTAAAAATATCACCTGAAGTTTTGTAGTGTCCTTTATTTTTATCGATTATATCGGGTCTATTTTAACAACAAAATCTATCAAGCTGCAATTCGTGGGTAATGAGGAAATCTTTTGTTACGAATTCACTTTTTGTTTATCATTAAACCAGAATATTCTCAATTTTTAGACACTCTGGTGAGTCTATTTTCTAACCATATGGCGCTCTAAGAGCCGACGGCTAAGATGTTTTAATGCAAAGATGTGAATAAAAACGTCACCTATGCTGGTGTCTGTGGCTATAAAGCCAAACCCTTTGTCTTCATTCCAGTTTTTGAGTTTCCCTGTGTGTTGGTTTGTTCACCGTAGATGACGTCTTACTATTAATTTCCTACATTGTAGTCGTTTGTTGGATTAAAAGTCAAAACTAAAAAAACACCACATAAGCCTTACAAACCAGCGAGAGAAATTTGTAAGCGTATGTGGTGGTCTGACTAAAAATCGTCGTGGTCAGTATTGCAAAATTATTTCGGTTCAATTAGGTTCAATCGGCGCGTCCTTGCGCGGCAATGGTTTATCCTTTTACCCGGTTTACTGTTGTGTTTAGCGGACTCCCTGTCCTTACTCTGGCAAATCGCTTTGGCAGGATGCAATGAACTTCCCTGAAAATGTAAAATCCCTGATTCGACCTTGAAAGTTTGCTCCCAGGTGGACATCCCTTGTTTATTGTTGTCCTTACACTGACAAACCCGTTTGTCAGGATGGAACTTCCCTGTTCGTACGCTGACAAGTCCTCTTGTCAGGATGTTGTGCGCGTTAACCCCCAAGTCATAGGCAACGAGCACTAGATGCGCTACTTAGCCCCTCCATGGGCTTACGCTGACAGCAGCTTGCTGTGTGGATTTTGTCCTTTTGCATGGACTTGCCGACAAACCCATTTTGTCGGGTGTACTGTTCGTCCTGAACGGTTGTACTGCTTTAGTTTTGGTGCCGTATCTCATTTTGTGAGTTATGACAGGCACTCCATACCTTCCACGGATATTCGCTAAAGCGGTTCACGCGCTTCCTATGCCACCTTACCTAGTCTGAAACGCTAGCGACATCTATGTGCCAGGAATAAGTCCTTTTCATTAAGTGCTTTGAAAATCCCCCGATGTTCCAAAGCAGAATCCGTCTTGTTTGTTTGGCTCCTTGCTTAGCCGGTAGAATCTATAATAGCGGGTTGAGGATTCAAAACTGTGAGCGAGTTCACGAAAATGAAAGTAAATGAAAAATAAATTTAAAATGCTTGTTTTTCGAGTGGGTGATAGGGTATGTGAGGTGCCTGCGCATCAACGCAACGAGTGTTAAGCCAAATTTTGGGCAAAAAAAATCCCCGGTAGCTACCGGGGATAAGAACTAGAATTCTATCAGGGGAGATATGAATCAATGTTACTGTAATAATAGACCACTGCTTGGTTAAGTTAGTTCAAAATAAATCACAATAAATATGAATCAATATTAACTAATATACTTTCCCCTTGATAAACAATCACTTAGTGAGCTTCATCCCAGTTGTTACCAAACCCGGCCTCGACCAGTAAAGGCACGTCCAGTTTGGCGGCTTGTTCCATCTGCTGGCAAATCTGCGGGATCATTTCTTCTACCAACTCAGTTTTGATCTCAAATACCAGTTCATCGTGAACCTGCATGATGGTATGAATGCTACCCTCAGGCTGTGCATTCACCCAAGCGTGTACGTTGATCATCGCTAGCTTGATAATATCCGCAGCGGTGCCCTGCATCGGCGCATTAATCGCTGCTCGCTCGGCTGCTTTGCGGCGTCCGGCATTTGTGGCGTTAATTTCTGGTAAATGTAAACGCCGACCATACAGGGTTTCGATAAAGCCCTGTTCAGCGGCTTTTTCACGGGTAGTTTCCATATATTCCAAGACACCCGGGAAACGTTCGAAGTAACGTTCCATATAATGCTGGGCTTCGTGGCGAGGAATATCCAGCTGACGAGCCAGGCCAAAGGCTGACATGCCGTAAATCAAACCAAAGTTAACCGCTTTGGCCTGACGACGCTGGTCGGTGGTCACCTCTTCAAGGGGCACACCAAAGACCTCAGAGGCCGTTGAACGGTGAACATCCAGCCCTTTTGAAAACGCATCCAGCAATCCTTTATCCTGGGATAAATGCGCCATAATACGTAATTCAATCTGTGAATAATCGGCGGCGACAATTTTATAACCCTCTGGGGCAATAAAAGCTTGTCTGACTTTGCGGCCATCACCAGTACGAATAGGGATGTTCTGCAAGTTAGGATCGGTTGAGGATAAACGTCCGGTTGCAGCCACTGCTTGTTGGTAAGAGGTATGTACCCGACCCGTGTTGCTGTCTACCATCAGTGGCAGCTTGTCGGTATAGGTGGATTTGAGTTTGCTTAACCCCCGGTGAGACATGATAACTTTAGGCAACTCATATTCGTGAGCCAGCTCAACCAATACTTCTTCTGCGGTAGAAGGGGCACCTTTAGGCGTTTTCTTCACTACAGGCAAGCCCATTTCTTCAAACAATACCTGTTGTAATTGTTTGGGCGAGCCAAGGTTAAATTCGTGTCCGGCCAGCGCAAAGGCTTGTTTTTCGAGTTCGATTAAACGAGCACCGAGTTCGTTGCTTTGTTGCTGTAGCAGTTTGCTGTCAATCAATACGCCACGGCGTTCGATTTTTGATAATACGGGCAGCAACGGCAATTCAATATCGCTAAATATAGACGTCAGCGTCGGTATGTTTGAAAGTTGTGACCAAATGGCATTATGCAATCGCAAGGTAATATCGGCGTCTTCGGCGGCATACGGGGCGGCTTTTTCTACTTCAATCTGGTTGAAGGTCAGCTGTTTTTTGCCTTTACCGGCAACATCTTCAAAGGAAATGGTGTTAACGCCAAGGTATTTTAATGCCAGTGCGTCCATATTGTGGCGGGTGCCAACGCTTTGTAAGACGTAAGATTCGAGCATAGTATCAAAGGCAATACCATCAAGATTAATCCCATAGTTGGCGAGCACACTTTTATCGTATTTGAGATTTTGACCCACTTTCTTTTTGCTGGCATCTTCAAGTAACGGTTTTAACTTTTCAAGTGCGTCGGCCAAATTGAGTTGATCCGGGGCACCGGGGTAATCATGGCCCAGTGGTAAATATGCCGCTTCGCCCTCTTTTACGGCAAATGAGACACCAACAAGTTGAGCCTGCATATAGTCGAGGCTAGTGGTTTCGGTGTCAAAGGCAAACAGTTCGCTGTTGTTTAGTTTGTCGAGCCATTGATCGAATTGCGCTTGGCTTAAAATGGTTTGGTAATCTACGTTTTCGATAGGAGCGGGCATCGCTGCCGCTTCGCCTTCGCCGCCAGCAGCCCGTGCGGCGGTGGTGGCTTTTACTGCTGGGGCTATTTTACCGGTTTCACCAAGTAATTCAGCTAACCAGCGTCTGAATTCGCATTCGCCAAACAGCTCAATCAAACGGTCGGTATCGGCATCGGTAGTTTTAAAGTCGTCAATCGATTGTTCGATGTCGACATCAAGTTTGATGGTGGCCAGTTCATAAGATAAGTCGAGCAAATCTTTATTGTCGGCCATCTTTTTAGCCATGGTTTTGGAGCCGCGAAAGCCCAGTCCGGCCAGTTTATCAAGGTTTTGATAAATCGATTCACAAGATCCCAGACCTTGTAACATGGCAACTGCAGTTTTTTCACCAACACCTGGGACACCGGGAATGTTGTCGACTTTATCGCCCATTAGGGCGAGATAATCAATGATAAGCTCAGGTCTGACACCAAACTTTTCTGCTACCCCATCGGCGTCCATCACTACATTGGTCATGGTGTTGATCAGGGTAACGTGCTCATTAACCAGTTGAGCCATATCTTTGTCACCGGTACTTATCAGCGTTGCTATGCCTAATTTGGAGGCTCGCTCAGACAATGTGCCAATAACATCATCAGCTTCAACGCCAGAAATACTGATCAGTGGTAACCCCATGGCTTTAATGATGGCATGAATAGGCGCAATTTGATCACGTAAGTCATCTGGCATGGGTGGGCGATTGGCTTTGTATTCTTTATACATGTCGTTGCGAAAGGTTTTACCTTTGGCATCAAATACAATCGCAATATGGCTGGGCTTAAACTGGCGCATCAGGCTTTTGATCATATTGACCACGCCGTAAATGGCACCGGTAGCTTCGCCTTTGGAATTGGTTAAATGTGGCGGCGAATGATAAGCCCGAAACAGATAAGAAGAGCCATCGACAAGGATAAAAGGGTTTTCGGGGATTTGAGCCATAATTTAACGATCTTCGCAGTTGTAAG
>JBLHHD010000313.1:0-4497 GCA_047614605.1 Alteromonadaceae bacterium | reverse complement strand
TTTTGTATGTAGAACAACTATATATGGCAATTAACGCCTTGTCATTGACCATTTTCCCTGCCCAAAATTTAGCTCATTGAATTAATGTAACTGGTATAAATCATTTTTGGCGTTGATATCAACCACCATAACCGGGCAGGTATGGTGTCTGGGCTTCGGGAGGGGATGGCCTTTGGCGGAGCGTTACGCATGGGCACAAACGCGTGACCACTTTACGGGTTGGCTTCGATATGGGCTTGTCTTTGACGGGGCATATTATGCCAGGCAACGTTGGGCTTTGCTGACCTACGGCGAAATTGTTCTGGGGGGGGGGTTGTGTTGGTGGTAATTGGTGATGAGGAGCCGTTTCGTTGGCCCCTCCTTTTATTCGTCTATGCTGCTTCACCTTGTTGTGCTTCGATGTTCGAAGCAACCGGGGCATCGCTTGATGCTTGTTCTTTTTGTGGCATGTCACTTAACTGATGAGCATCGCCTTTGTGATAACGTAAAGCGTGTAAAACAGCTGCCTGAGGTGAAGAAGCACGGGCAATGTCTGAATCGCTGTGCAATAACATCACTCTGGATTGGGCAATAGCGATACACTCTTTAAGGTTCACTGTAGTACGACGCTCTTCATCCATAATGCCCAGTTTCAGGGTGTTTGGAGCCAGTGACAACAATTCTTCAATCGCTGCAAACAGTTGGCAAGTGAAGTTAACTTGCTCAGGACCATGTGCCGCTGGTTTAACAAAATAAATGCTGCCAGTACGACTGTTACGGGTCAAATTACATTTTTTCGGATCACGTTTAATATCCATTGTGGCAATTAATGTGCTGATCACTGTGTCCAACACATTGTCTGTGGTACGTGCCAACAATAATGTCCGGCCATGCAAACGGTAGTCTTCGCCGTGTTTCGAAGTGAACATTTTATCATTGTTAACGTTACGCTCCCGGCCTTCTTGGGTTGTCAACAAGTTGCCCTGAATTAGTCCCATCCAGTTAGTGTAAGCTGTAATGTTTGACTCATCGTTGTTACCGGTAAAATCCATAATCGTGGTTAACGCCGCTTCAACTTGAATATCATCAATACCCGCTAAATCACGACTGCCGTTGACGCCTTTGCGGTTAATTGCAATTTCGATATGTAAACCGTTGTTTTTTAATACCAATGACGTTGGATCACTTTTATGACCACTTAACGCCACAAACTGACACGGATTTTTCAGCCCACACGAGTCGCCATCTTTTAATACGGCCAACAGGTGCTGATAATAAACCATGTAGCTGGCAACATCATGGTGCGAGCCGCTACTTAGTGGAAAAACATCATCAAGAAAGTTTTTACCCACATCACCAGGCTCACAATCTTTTAATGCATCAAACAAACTGCCCCAACGGGCGTTGGTTGCGTTAAGTGCAGCATTAGCGTTGCCCAAAGGGCTAACCAAATGCGGACCTGCCAAAGTATCAATCTCTTCATCCAGGTTGGTGGTATCTAGTTTAAAATCATCCGTAACTACATTGGAAATATCTTGGGTCATCATCTGTTCACGTTTGGCCGGGCCAAAATCGTTGAGCAGCTGTTGTAGGTTTTGCCAAAAGACTTTATTCGCTGCGGCACTCTTATTCGCTGCGGCACTCTTTACAGGGTTACCAGCGATGACCGTTTGAGGTAAAACAGCATCATTCATGAAGTTGATTAGCGTTTCGTTGATCAAGCTATTGTTTTGTAATGGCGTATTCATTGTCGTATCCTCATTTGTCTTATGTCAATATATTAAGTTATTTTCTGCTATTTGGTATTAGCGTCAAGCGCTTCGTTTTCGCTATATTTGCAGTATAGGTTTAATTGGACTAGAATTTCACAATAAAAATTTTACAGTGTAAATTTTACAAAATGGCCAGTAAAACCAGTTTAATGCGTAAGTCACACTTTTTGGGCACAAAAATCAGAAACTTGCGTAAACGTAACCATTTAACGATCGAAGACTTATCTGCCCGGTGCATCAAGATTGATGCTGATTCGGCACCTTCGGTATCCTACTTATCGATGATAGAAAGGGGCAAGCGGGTACCCAGTGAAGACATTCTCGAAGTCATCGCACAGGTCTTTCAAAAAGACGTCGACTGGTTTTTAGACGGAGTACCAGAAGGTCAGGAGATCACCCCGGTAAAAGGCAGTCGAGGCGGAATAAGCGGTATGGCATTAGAGCCCAGCTTCTTGTTTTCAAAAGATATATTGCAAATCGCCATTCCTGAAATGCTATCACAAACAGGTACTACAGGGCGCCAGTTTGCACACCTTTTAATTCGTGCTCACCAGGAGCATCATCAAAATCATTTCCCAGATTTAGAGCGTGTTGCAGAGCAAATCGGCCAAAAAAGAATGCCCCTGAGTCTTGACGATATTATTGAGATCAGCGAACAACAAGGACTCAAAATCAAATGGTTCACACGCCTCTCAGCAGCCACCAGAGAAACCCTCGGTGCCAGTGCCAAACAGGTGGTACGATCGTACTTTAAACCCCCTTCAACCATTTATATTAACGAAGTTATGCGCACACAAGCACAACGCTTAAAGTATGATTTGGCGGTTTATATCGGGCACAGTGTGTTGCACAACAAAGAAGGGGTGAAAAGTATCAAGGTTGCTGACCAAACCCCTTTAAAGCAAAAAATTCAAACCAGCCAGTCGTCCAACGTTGATGCCAAAGATATTTTGACGGCGTGGCGAGACTTTGAAAGCAGTTTTTTTGCTGGTGCTTTGTTATGTCCAAAAGTGCCCTTTCGTCAATTACTTGACCGCCATGGTTATGATGTAGAAGCCGCGATACAAGCGGATGTTTCACCTTCGGTAGCCATGCGGCGTATGACTGCAGTTTCGCCCTATCCTCACTGGCATTATTTTGATGCATACGCACCGGGCAAGTTAAAAGCGGTTTACCGGGGCAATGGTATTCCTTTGCCCTGGGGTAATATGCGTATGGTTGAAGATCCCTGCCAGCATTGGGCGGTATTTAGAATGATCAACGCCCCCACTGGCAGCAAAGTCGCATCAGCACAAATATCCATTTTAAATGTCGCTGGTGAGCCCCGTATTTATTGCTGTAACTCCCTTAATGTCGAAGATTTAGCCGATCATGACCATGTATTATGTGCTGGCATTGATTTAAACCCGGCGATTGAAGCCCAGGGCAAAGATGCCAATGCCATCGCTCAACAACTACAAGCCGTTTGTATAAAGCATGGTGGCTCGGCCATGATCCCAAAAGCCATTAAAGCAGATTTAATCGCGGTGGCTAAAATCCTTAACATCGCCTGGATTGAGCGGGGTATTGAAAGTGAAGTGAAGCTGATTTGCTCTCGGGGTGGTGAATGCCCTCGTATTCCCAAGTGTTACAGCTGATCGAATGCTACAGCTGATCGAATGCTACAGCTAGTTGACCCTTATTATGCATCTCTTATATGCTGCACTTGACCCGCTTGGAATATCAAGGATATGCTAAACCACTATCGACAGGATTTTGAGTAAGCAATTTTAATGATCTATCATACGGCTTTACGTTATACCTTGTTAGGGTTATCGCTTACCCTGTTAAGTGGTTGCATTTCCTCAGTATTAACTGATGAATTCAGCAGTATCAAAAACCATTACCGAACTCACGACAAACCCGTGCCGCACTGGGATGAGCTGGAACGGGTTAAATTGTTTTCGGTTGAGCAAGGTAGCAAAGACAAACCCGTGGTAGTTTTTATTCACGGCACCCCTGGCAGTTGGGCGTTTTTTACCCGCTATATCAACCATCCGCAGTTACAATCTCATGCCCGACTGATCGCCATCGACCGTCCTGGCTGGGGTCATTCACGAATCAACGGCGATTTTAAGCCAACCCTGACAGACCAGTCAAAAATGCTCGGTTCGTGGTTATGCAATCAAGCCAAAACCTCCCCTAGCCACAAAGTGATCCTCGTTGGTCACTCTTATGGTGCAACGCTTTCTCCCCGATTAGCGCTCGATAACCCTGGCTGTATAAGCTCAATGATTTTACTGGCTGGTGCATCCAATCCAGATTTGGCGGGGCCTCGCTGGTATAATAATCTCGCCCAATTCTCGCCAATCGCCTGGTTAGCCGATTTGGCCGATAATGGTATGAGTCAGGCCAACGCCGAAATGATGCCGATTCAGGAAGAGCTTGAAAAAATCCGTGATCGCTGGCACGAAATCAAACAACCCGTAGTCGTGATCCAGGGGGGTGAGGATGGACTGGTCGACCCAGGTCACACGTATTATATTGAGAAAAAACTCGCTCATGTGCCACTCAAAATTATAAAAATGCCTGACGATGGGCATTTTGTATTGTTCAGTCACAAACAAATGGTTGTAGATGAGATTTTGCGGTTACTAGAGCGCCATATGGTTAGAAAATAGACTCACCAAAATGTCTAAAAATTGAGAATGTGCTGGTTTAATGATAAACAAAAAGTGAATTCGCAACAAAAGGTTTTGTGGTAGTG
>JBLHHD010000312.1:0-4512 GCA_047614605.1 Alteromonadaceae bacterium | reverse complement strand
CCGAAATTTTTTACCTTGCTGTTTGGCGGCTAGTTTAGGGTCATGAAAAGCTTTGCCAACAGCGGTTAAATCACCAAGAAACCAACTCTCCAGTTCGTGAACAGCAATTCGAATCAAACTCTCGGCGTCCGCTTCGCACACAAAGTTGCTCCAGGCGGGTTTTTAGATCGCTCAAATCACTTTGGTCTTTGTCTCGGATTATCACAAACCAAGTATCAGGCACATTCCAATGTTTAAGCTTTACCGGAATTGATTTTTCAAGGTCTTGCTTACCCTCATGTGGTATGCAAATAAAAGGGATATCTGCGGGCAGTAACTTGGGCAATAAAATATCCAGCAAAACCTTGGCTGAATTCTCCCCCAACATAAAGACCAACAACGCCATTATGGATTAACTCCATCAAACAAGCCTTGTTTCCAAAGCGCTCCTGGCAAGTCGCCACCAGCCACCAAACTTACAAGCAAAGCATTCTCGCAAGCCCGTTCAACAACACTAATCCCTTGCTTTTTCTTTAACCAAAAGATTTCTTCCAAACGAATACTATTGAGCATATCCGGTGAGTGGCTTGTGACCATCACTTGCCCGCCCCTTTGGGCGTAACCGCGAAATTCTTCGGCCAATTCGATCATCAACCCCGGATATAGCTGGTTTTCTGGCTCTTCGACACACAATAACGGGTGAGGGGATGGATCGTTGAGTAATAACAAATAGGCGAACATTTTAATCGTGCCATCAGAGACGTAACGGGCTATAAAAGGGTCTTTAAAACTGCCATCCTGAAACTTCAGTACAATGCGACCATCGTCTGTGGTCACGGCTTTAACATCTTCAACGCCGGGGATCCGTTGTTTCATTTTTTCCAGCACCTGGTTAAAAATAGCCGGGTGTTGTTCATAAAGGTATTGAGCTACCAACGCGGTATTATCACCACGGGAAGAAAGATGCTCAGCATAACCCGCATCAGTAGAAGGCCGGGCATCGTTGATGTGAAAATCAGACACATGCCAATTTTCGATTAATTGGCGAAAGGCATTAGCGGCTTTAAAACGCTGAAATTGTCCCAGCCCTTTAATTGCCAAAATATCCGGGCTATCCAGTGTTTGTTCTTCTCGCTCCAGTTGTGAATCTTCTTTGTCAAAATCTTCTTCATTGAGAATGGCATAGCCGGAGCCGTTGGTAAAATCAATAAAATGAAAGGGGGAACCATAACTGCCACGTTTGTATCGCAGTATTTCTCTAGTGACTGTGGGACGATTATTTACTAGATTAATTTGTAATAAATAGGTCACCAGCCGTTCTGCTCCGCCAATAGGCAGGCGAAATTGCAATGAAAATTCGATGGGCTGATCGGTGCAACCACGGGTAGCGACCTCTTTAAAGCCCCCTCGCTTTTGCAGCGCAGTGCGAACATTACCCGCCAAGGCGTCCTTTAAAAAGCTAAATACATCAAACAAGCTGCTTTTACCGCTGCCATTGGCACCGACAAACACACACAAGCCCGGCATATTTCTTAGCTGTATATTCTGAAAAACCCGAAAATTTTTGATTGTCAGGGATTCAAGTCTCATAAGGTTGCTTCCGTTACGAATTATTTGGGGGCGTTATTTTGTCGATAGTCTAGCATTTTTTGTTGCGTTTCATTGAGGTTATTAATCACTAATCGACGTTCAAAGCCTCAATAAACACATCGGGATTGTCAAGTTTTTGATTAGCCATTACAGACAACCGTTCGGCAAGTGTTGCGCTGGCATAGGTTTTAACCATAGCAAGAAAAGTCTGCGCAGACGCGGGTTTGCCCTGGATGATCGCCTTTTGGTATTCGCGCCACAATGAGATCACGCCATGTTTGAGTTTGGCACTTTTTTTGACCGCAATATCAATGGCATTGTGCATCAGCAAACCGCAGGTGTAATACAAACCAAATTGTTTGTTTTTTGCCGCTTCAACCAGCACAAAATTTTTTAGTCCTTTGACGCAATGCGCCTTGGCACTTTTATGTCGTTTGGCAAGGTAACCTTCTAATTGAGGATATAACGCCAACAGTGCCAAGGAGGCTAGCATTTCGGCATTACCTTCGTGTAACCACGATTCTTGTTCAAGGCTGCTGCCAGTAGCGACAACACCAGACTGATAGATGTGACCCGCTTCATGAGCAAAAAACCAGGCGGTATCGTCAATAAAATCTGGATCGGCCATTTTTGCTGCCAGACTCGAACCACTGTAATGGATAAAAATTTGATCCGGCAATGTACCGCCTTGACTGCCGCTTGCACTCTCATTGGGGCTAGATTTTGATGCATATAAAGTGGGTTTGTTGGCTAACAGGCAAAATAACAATGTTTGAAAGGTGTTTTTCATATCCATAAGTACTCTATTGATGATCAGAGCCTAAGCGTAGCCTGTTTTTGATCAATATGATGGCTGAATTTTCATAGAAATCAGTAGCGTTGTTAACTAATTTAATTGGTATTGCTCAATATCGCAACAAAATTAACATTTCAATTACCAAAAAATCATGTATAGTACTCATCCGACCAGACGAAGGAACAGGGGTAACTTGTGGTTAACAGTGACGAACCCGTGTTCATAATGCAGATAAGTAGTTAATCAATAGGAAGACCTGACTGATGGCAAATGACATTATACCCGGTGCCGGTAAAAATTTTGATATTGCAGTAGCCGTGGTGTTTTGGTTGCTGACCGTTATTTTGATGTGGAATACGCCAAGCCCTGATTTGGCAGTGTTATTGCTACTGTTTGTATTGGCGGTTGAGGCGGTTGATTTTGCCGTTGGCGTGGTGCATTGGGCGCTGGATAAGTATTGGGATTATGATAATAAACGTTTAGGTGCTTTGGTCGAGACCTTCCGGGGTCATCATGTTGACCCTGAACTGATGTTGCACCATGGGATTTTAAAATCGAACAATAACGCCCTGCCAGTGGGTGTTGCGATTGCCCTTAGCCTGTTTTATGTTGATTCGCCGACGGTAGTGTGGTTTTTCATCTTCTTCATGGTGTTTGGGGCTTATAGTGCCACCATTCATCAGTGGGCTCACCGAGATGACTTGCCCATAGCGATTAAAAAAATGCAAGATTGGGGTGTTTTAATCTCACCCGAGTTACACGAAAAACATCATGAAGGTTACCTCAGTCATTATTGTGCGATCACCGGACACTGGAACACTATTCTCGATAAAGTCAATTTTTGGCGACGGGCAGAATATTTTATCTACCGCTTAACAAAGGCTGTGCCATATCATCGACGGGATATTACGGGCTAATACAGAGCACACTAAGCAAGAACCTCATTAGATTTTAATCAACACTGGAGTAAGAAATGAATTTATACCTGCGTTTGTTCTGGATACTGATCACCGCCAAATTTCGACCTAAAGCCCATTTGTTGGCGGCCACCAAAATCAAAGGCCGGGTATTACCTAACGATTTAGATATAAACATGCACGTCAATAATGGTCGTTATCTGTCACTTGCTGACCTTGGCCGAGTAGATCATCTGGCTAAAACCGGTTTTTTGAAAATCATGATTGACCGCAAATGGAAGCCAATCATTGCCAGTGTTAACGCTCGTTTTATTAAAGGTATGACGCTGTGGCAAGAATACGAATTAACCACCCGATTCTTATGTTGGGACGAAAAATGGGGTTATTTTGAACATCGTTTTGAACGTAACGGCAAGCTGGTCGCGGTAGTTTATATTAAAGGTTTGTTTGTTGGCCCTAATGGCCGAGTAGAAATTGGCGAAGCTGCCAGCGCATTAGGCGTCACAGAGTCTTCGCCGCAGATGCCTGACGAAGTTAAAGACTTGCGCGACCAAATAGACATCAAACAGAAGTAGCCACGAAAATGATTGAAAAACCGTCTCGCCATTCGTTGAAAAACAGCTACAAAAGTAGCACCGCCCAAAATCTGGTGTTGCTGGGCAGCTCGTTTATTCCTTTTTTTGTGTTATGGATTGCTGCTTATCAGGCATTGGCCTTTAGCTATACTCTGAGTTTGTTATGTGCTTTACTGGCGTCCGCCTTTTTGGTGCGAATATTTATTATTCAGCATGATTGTGGGCATTCAGCACTGTTTAATAAACGTCAATTTAACGACTGGCTCGGGCGATTTTGCAGTGTACTGACCATAGTGCCGTATGATGAATGGAAGCGATTTCACAACATTCACCACGCCACCTCAGGCAACCTCGATAAAAGAGGGCCGGGTAACGTCAATACCCTAACTGTCGATGAATTTGCCGCGTTAAGCGCCACTGGGCAGTTTTTTTATCGGGTTTACCGAAACCCTTACTTTCTCTTTATTATCGCCCCTATACTATTGTTTTTTATCTTAAAGCGCGTACCACTAGACCCGCCTAAAAACTGGGTAACGGAGCGTCGTGGCACTTGGTTAACCAGTATTGCTATCGTATTGGCGCTGTTATTTATGGGGGCCATGCTTGGTTATGAAGCGGTATTACTGGTGCATATCCCTATATTGGCCTTTACTTC
>JBLHHD010000311.1:0-4532 GCA_047614605.1 Alteromonadaceae bacterium | reverse complement strand
CAGCAGATAACGCAACTCCACGGTGATCATAACCCTGGTGAACACGATAAGAAATGGCGCGATCATTAAACAAAGAGGCGTAAACATGTTTAATCGCTATCATAATGGCATCGATGCCAACCACGTTAAGGAAAGTTTCTTGCTGACCGGCAAAAGACGCATCTGGCATATCTTCTGCGGTAGCCGATGAACGTACGGCAAATGACACTTCGCCTTTACTTTGGCCGTGTAACTTTTGATAAGCCGCTTCGATAGCTTCGGTTAAAGCCGGTTGAAAAGGCGTGTCGAGTATCCACTGACGAATATTCGTGCCAGCTTCGTTCAACTTTGCGATATCGTCAACCTCAAGATCGTCTAGCAGGCTATGAATTTTCTCGTTAATGCCACTTTGATCCAAAAACTCATTAAACGCATGAGAAGTTGTCGCAAACCCTCCTGGAACCTGGACACCTGCATTGGACAGGTTGCTGATCATTTCACCGAGTGAGGCATTTTTGCCCCCGACCCGGCTGACGTCGCCCATTGAAAGATCTTGATACCAAAGTACATATTCTTGCACAGTCCGCTCTCCAAAATAGTATTTAACGTGATGAAATTAACGTGATGCTTGTATATTTAGCCGGGTATGCTAGCGTTACCGGACTAAATAAAATTAAGGCGCAATTTTACACGTCAACGCGCCAAATGAACATCTTTAAATCCCATAATCAACGCCAAATTGGCCTATCAGGAGTCCCAGTGAGAACAGCATTTTATATTTCTGACGGTACAGCCATCACCTCCGAAGTTTTTGGTCATGCTCTACTGACTTTATTCCCGACCAAACTCAAACATGTCACCATTCCATTTGTTGAAACGATCGAAAAAGCCCTCGAAGTTAAAGCGCTGATTAATAATAGTCAATCTAGCAAAGGCGAGCGGGCTTTGGTGTTTCACACCTTTGTTCATAATGACTTGCGAGATATCATCATGTCTAGTAATGGGATGGAATATGACTTTTTAAACAAGTTTACCGCGCCTATTGAAAAGGAGTTGGGGATAGCGCCAGTACCTACAACTCACCGTACTCACAGTATGCATGAAAAAACCTACGATTTTAGAATTGAAGCGATGAACTATGCGCTGGTCAATGATGATGGCGGTAATATGAAGAATATGGACGATGCAGATATTATTCTGGTGGGGGTATCACGCTCGGGCAAAACCCCGACCAGTTTGTATCTGGCATTGCAATACGGCATCAAAGCGGCCAATTATCCGTTTGTTGAAGAAGATATGGATGACTTGAAATTACCGCCAGAGTTAAAAGCCAATAAAAGCAAACTGTTTGGTTTGACCATCACCCCGCAACGACTCTCCGATATTCGTAATGTACGCCGGGCCAACAGCCGTTATTCGTCGATTCGTCAGTGCCGGATTGAATTAAAAGAAGTGGAGGTGCTGTTCAAAAAAGAACGTATCCCTTATCTGGATTCGACTACGTATTCGATAGAAGAGATATCAGCCAAAATATTGGCCGCCACCAAGTTGGAGCGGCACAAGTATTAACTTAAGTTAAGGATACCAGCGAGGGTTTAAGCGCCCTTGCCTGCTTTAGCATCTTTTAAGGAGTCGGCGATTAAAAACGCCAGTTCCATTACCTGATCGGCATTTAAACGAGGATCACACTGAGTTTTATAGCGATGAACCAAATCGTCTTCAGACAAACCATAAGCCCCACCGGTACACTCAGTAACATGCTGACCCGTCATTTCAAGATGAATACCACCAGCATAACTGCCCTCAGATTTGTGAACCGCAAAGAACTGTCTAATCTCACGTAAAATGGCATCAAAATTACGGGTTTTCAAACCGTTGGAAGCACTAACCGTGTTGCCATGCATTGGATCACTACTCCAAACCACTTTACGCCCTTCTTGTTCAACCTTACGAACTAAATCGGGCAATTTATCGGCCAATACATCAGCTCCCATACGAGTGATCAATGTCAGTCGTCCAGGGTCATTATCCGGGTTTAAACCATCAATTAAGCGGATCAGCTCATCAGGTTTAATGTTTGGTCCAACTTTAACCCCAATAGGGTTATGCAAACCACGGAAAAATTCGAGGTGAGCATTTTCTAGCTGACGGGTACGCTCACCAATCCACAAGAAATGCGCCGAACAATCATACCAGTTGCCAGTAAGGTGATCACGACCGGTTAAAGCTTCTTCGTAATTAAGCAGTAACGCTTCGTGTGAAGTAAACAGCTGGGTTTCTTTAATTGCCGGTACCGACTCAGATGAAACACCAACCACTTCCATAAAGGCCAATGCTTCTTGAATACGATCGGCCATATCCTGGTAGCGGTCTTTTAGCGGATTAGAAGCCACAAAACTCATATTCCAGCGGTTAACTTCGTGCAAATCAGCCAGCCCCCCCTGAGCAAATGCCCGTAGTAAGTTTAAAGTGGCCGCCGAGCGGTAATAAGCTTTTACCAAACGCTCAGGCGCTGGCATTCGGGCCTCGGGAGTAAAATCATTACCGTTAACAATATCCCCCCGATAACTCGGTAAAGTCACCCCATCACGAGTTTCAAAATCACTGGAGCGAGGTTTAGCATACTGACCCGCCATACGGGCTACTTTAGTGATCGGGCATGAGCCGCCAAATGTCAGTACTACTGCCATTTGCAGCATCACTTTAAAGGTGTCTCGAATCATCGGTGCATTAAAGTCAGAAAACGATTCAGCACAATCGCCCCCCTGAAGCAAAAAACCTTTGCCATCAACCACACCGGTCAGGCGTTTTTTGAGATCACGAATCTCTGCTGCAAACACCAAAGGTGGATAGGTTTTTAACTGCTCTTCGATACCGGCCAATTTGACCGTATCATCATACGTTGGTTGCTGTACTATAGGAAAATCACGCCAGCTATCGGGAAGCCATACACTCATTGTTTTATCACCGCAAATCAAGGAAAAAAGAATTATTCTTGGCTAGAAAATATGATCAATAACCGACAATTGCAACCGTTATTTAACAAACTTCAAAACTATTGCCAATCACGCGAAAAATAAGGAAAAAATAGTCCTCAGCTGCAAATATTATGACCTCAGATGCAAGTAAATACCCGGCACTTTCAACGATTAACTGGTCAGCTGCAAACAACTAACAAACGCGCTTTTACTTGTCAAAAGCCCTCAGATGATCAATTCTAGGCAGCATTACGTTTGCAAGCATTAATAAGACCCTCACATGACAGAGCAAAAAAACACCGAAGCGGGCATTACTGAACCCAAAGTCAAAGTCCCTAGTCAGTTTTTTCAGTGGTTCGAGAGCCTTAAACAAGGTTACGAAAGCAGCATTCACAAATTATTCAGCCGGGTTGAGGCGGTTAACGACGATCACAAAAAGCAAATGACCAGTGTTTATCAAAGCCAGATAGACTCGCTTAAGACTACCCAAGCCGAGCACCTTGATGCCATTACCACTGTCCACAAGTCTCAGGCTGACCAAACCCAAAGCCGAATTCATCAATTAGAAAAAGATGCCAGCTTTTATCAAGATCAAATTAAAAATCAGAACCAAACCATTGATAAGCTTAATGCTCGTTACGATGCGGTGATCTTTGCCCTTAAAGACAAACTTGATAACAAAGAGCTGCAACATTTGATCAAGGACATTTCACCATCAAATAACGCCATTGCAGCAGCCTCACAGCTTGATGGTAATAAAAATGATGAAAAAATCAATAAAACAGCTGATACCGCCGGCAACGCCACCCAAAGTGATGCCCAAGGCGACAGTCACAACCCTAACTTTGCTGAGCAGGACGAACAAACAAAAGACCTAAGTATTCTTGATCAGGCTTTTGATGCCCGAGGAACACAAGACTACGAGCAAGCCTACAAACTGTTTTTAAGCGCAGCCAAGCTCGGTAACGAAAAAGCCATGGGTGCGATTGGCCGGGCACATTTTGTTGGTGAGGGGACCTACCTAGACAAACCCACCGGTCTTGCCTGGTTAATTCTCGCCGGTGAAAATAACTTTGCCCCAGCGATCAAAAAAATCGACAGCGTGAAAATCAAATCGCCCGTGTTATACCAGCAAGCTGTTGAAATTGCGGTTAATTTAATAAATGCCCCAAGCGAAAGCGATGAGGCAAAGTACCACCCAAAATAAAGCCACCACTTAAACAAAGCCCTTAAAGCACCATCCTTAACCACCCATAAGACCTCCCCGTCATCCCTTATATGGACTCCTTCTGCTTGACAGGTTTTAATCTGATTTTGCCAAATTCCCGTGCACGTACTGCGCTCTCCTTTAGGTGATCATACACAACCAAAAAATCGGCTAAAAAAAGCCATCGTATAATGAGGGTATTGAAACACATCGCGTAGGTACTCAGGTGGAACTGAAAGATATAAACGGCTCCAATCAGACTGGGTAACAAATGAAGTAGAAATATAAAGGTGAAAAAAGCGAGAGAACTGAGGAATTAAGTCTGGAGATCGGTGATAATAATTTCGACAAAAACAACAACCAGAGAC
>JBLHHD010000310.1:0-4546 GCA_047614605.1 Alteromonadaceae bacterium | reverse complement strand
TGCCCCTCTTAATACACTACTTAACCAATTGCTTGATTTAAAACGGATTGACCGCAATATTCATCGTGATTATTTAACCGCCTTATGTATTTCGGCTTCTTCTTATTCAGATGGTGATTCGATTAGTTTCTTTCAATCAGACCGCTACCCCGAATGGTCAAGAGCCCGTCGTAAAGGCGTTAAAACCAATATTACGATTGATCATTTAATGGCTTCATCCGCCATTCCACTGGTGTTTCCATCGGTTAAAATCAAACAGCATTATTACGGGGATGGTTCGGTTCATCAGTTATCACCATTAAGTCCAGCGATTCATTTAGGGGCCAATAAGATTTTTATCATCGGTGTCGAACAACCGATAGAAACCAAGTTTTATGGTCAACAACCCCATCACCCGGGCGTACCGTATATTGCAGGCCATTTACTCGATACCATTTTTGCCGATACCCTTAATGCTGATGTAGAGCGGATGCAACGAATAAACAGTACTTTGCAGTTAATTCGCCCGGATAAAAAACCGCCAGATTTAAACCCCATTGATAGTATGATCATTAATCCTAGCCACAACTTTAACTCGATTGCTGGCGATCATTATCACGATTTACCCATGGCCGTACGCTGTATCTTGCGTTTGACGGGTGTCGGCGAGCAGAGTGATTCGAGCTTGGCCAGTTATTTGATGTTTGAACGAAATTATACCCGCGAACTGATTAAACTGGGCCATCACGATGGTTTAGCCCAGATTGATGAGATTGGTGCTTTTTTGGAGATTTAGGGGTGTTAATGTCGCCACTCGAAGTTCTAATTTAGTGTGGTGAAAGGTCCAGGTATTGACCCCATCGATGTCTATACGCTACCCACTTCCCTGTAGTGTGTCCTGTCCCATCCATGGTAGGCTGTCGAAAAATGCTGTTTATCCCAGTTCAAACTTTACCCACTTTTGGCTGTGTCGTAGGAGCGACAGCAGCGAAGGTGTCATAAACAGCTAAAATTCGACAGCCTACATCCATGGACTCCACTTCGCAGGTACTAAAGCGCCAGTGGTCCTACACATCTGTATTCGCTTTCGTACCTGCTCATCCACCTAACAGAAACTGCTCGGCTCTTTCTACTCTTCTTGGTTTGCCTTTTACTATTAATACATCCTGGGCTTCCAGTACTGTGTCTCCTGGCGGATCACTTAACTCTATGCCATTTCTTCTGAATCCTGTCAGCTCCACGCGGCGGTCTTCGAGACGTAACTCGTCTATCGTTTTGCCTATCGCTTTGGCATCGCTGGATAAGGATATCACATGTAAAAACTCTAACATATCAACCCGGGATGGCCCCATGTCGGTGTCCTCCCCCCGGTAAAAACCATGTAACTTGCCGTAGCGGTTTTTACGCTCCCGCTGTACTCGTTTGAATATTCGAGTAACTGGTACGCCCGTCATGTACAACACATGCGATACCAACATTAAACTGCCTTCTAAATCCTCAGGCACAACCTCTGATACGCCCATGGCTTTCAATCGTTCAAGATGTTCATCACTGCGAGTTCTGACCAGTACTTTGACTTTTGGGACCAGCTTCAAGACGTTTTCAACCACCGCTTCAGATTTACTGTATTCGCCAAATGTGACGATCACTAACTTAGCCCGGGATATACCAGCAGCTTGAAGGATTTCGGTATATCTGGCATTACCAAACTGCACATTTTCACCTGCAGCCCTAGCTTCACCTACCCTTATAGGGTCGAGATCAAGCGCAATAAAAGGAACGGCCTCAAGCTTTAAAAAACGACTTACAGTCTGCCCCACCCGACCAAAACCACAGATAATAACGTGCTCCGTCAATTCATTTTCATAGTTAGGTGTCGTTTCATCATGCACATCCTCACCACCGGTGATTTTATTGGCCAATAATTGACTATGATGAATAAGCGACGGGGTTAACGCCATACTGAGCACCCCTACCCCAATCAACAGTGATGCCGTTTGGCTATCAAAAACATGATGCTGAGTAGCCAGTGCGATTAATACAAAACCAAACTCGCCGACCTGACAAACCATTAAACCCACCGCCCAACCATCCGCAGGTTTGCATTTGATCAACCACGTACTAAAACGGGCAATTAAAATTTTAACCAGCATCACCACAATCAATAAAACCAACAAAATAAACCAGTCAGTACCAATTTGTTTTAGGTTAAGCTGCATCCCAATGGTCGTGAAAAACAAGCCCATTAAAATATCCCGAAACGGTCTGATATCCGCTTCAAGCTGATGACGATACTGACTCTCACCCAACATCATACCCGCTAAAAATGCCCCTAAAGACATCGATAAACCAAATAAATAGGTTAATCCACTGGCAATCAGAGTGACTAAAATGGTGGTTAACACAAAGAGTTCTTCGGTACGGACTTTGGCTATTTCGTTAAATACACGGGGCAAAACCCATTTACCGATCGCCAATAAAATGGCAAATACCAACATGCCTTTAAAAATAGCCATTAATAACGCCATACCAACACCATCACCAGTGCTGCCAGCTAAAATGGGAATGGCGATCAATAAAGGCACTACCGCGATATCTTGAAACAATAAGATACTCACGGCCAGCTGGCCCCGGTTGTTTTGTAAATTACCGGACTCATTGAGTTGTTTGATCACTATCGCCGTTGAAGACAAGGCTAAAACACCACCAATCGAAAGCGCGGCAACCCAGCTATACCCTAGCAAGATGGCACCACTCATAATCGCAATGATGCTAAGAATGACCTGCGCACTACCAGCGCCAAATACCAAATGACGCATAGCCATGAGTTTGGGGAATGAAAACTCCAGCCCTAGGGTAAATAATAAAAAGACGATACCAAGCTCAGCGATAAAATGCAGTTGATCGGGGTCAACGATAAGCCCAGTAACACTGGATCCAGCCACCAGGCCTGTAGCCAGATAAGCTAATATTGGTGGTAAGTTCACCCGCTTAAATAGCCAGACAAACAAGACGGCGATCGCCAGCAAGCCGATTAATTGAGTGAATAAGCCGTTTTCCATTGATTTACCTTATAAAGTTTGGCAAAAGCTTGCCGACAATAAATTGCCGCTTAAGTTGCTGAGTTTAACACAAATCCATTTCTTATGATCTTTTTACATAGATATCATATACTTAATAAGTATAAAAAAATGTGGCACGGAATTAGCTTTATTCCAGTTAACTGTTTGATTTGAGGGTTAACCAAATGGAAAATATACCAACTTCACATTTTATGAGTACTCAGGATAATGACTTTAGTCCGTTGTTTGGCCTAGCTATTGGCGATAATTTTAATGATCAATCTGCTGTTAGTTTAGTCGAACAACTACAAACAACATTAGAGATTGATGAGTTATTAGAGATTTTTTCCATGGAAGCGGCAAAAGTCGTCCGATTTTGCGGGTTAAATCTCCACTTTAACCAACAAACAATTGCGGTGCGCGGTTCCACCCCCGGTGAGCATCGCATTAGTTTTCGTTTAACGTTACAAAACCAGACTTTGGCACAGTTGTCTTACAATCTGGTCGAAGGGTTAAGTAAAATTGCGATTCGTCAACTCGAAAAGTTACACCAGCAATTCTTATACCCACTTAGAAACGCCCTGAGTTTTGATAAGGTCAAGAAACTGGCGCTTAAGGATGCCTTAACCGGTTTGAATAATCGCGGTCATTTTGACGATTCATTAAATCAGGCGATGAGTCATGCCAAACGAAACCGTTCTACCTTTGCATTGATGATGCTCGATTTGGATCAGTTTAAACAGGTCAATGACAACTATGGACATCAGTGTGGTGATGAAGTCATCAAGGCATTCGCCACTGTACTGCAACGCTCTGTACGTGGTGACGATACGGTATTTAGACTTGGTGGTGATGAATTTGCTGTTATTGCGCAAAGCAAAGAACCTTGTGAAGCCTCGGTGGTTACCACCAGAATTCAACACAATGTCGCTAAAAGTCCGGGAATGACCAAATACGGCGTATCAGCCAGTATCGGTTTTACTTTTTTCAATCAGGATGATTCGGTATCCAGTTTGTATACTCGTAGCGACAGCGCCCTGTATGCCGCCAAAGACTTTGGTCGCAACTGCACCAAAATGGCCTGATGTGAGCACTTCATGTCACAGGCAAACTATGTTTACTTTACCTTCGCTAAGTTAAATGTAAGTTAAATGTAAGTTAAGCCCTTCGGGGCTTTTTTTTGAGCTTGCCTACCACCAAACAAAGTTCGTCATAAGTAATCATCAACTACACGAATAACATCATAATAAACGTTGGTAGCTAATGGTACAAACTTGTTTACGAGTCTAAAATGTCCGTAAACTGCGTTAAATCCTTTTGCTTTAGAATGACTAAAGCCAAAAGAATTTGCCTTGTTTACGAAAATTTCAGTTCTCGCTGGTGAGCGATTTCTAACCATATGGCGCTCTAGAGCACCGAATGATTTGATTAAGGAACAAAATAAATAAACCCAAAATCAAAAGCATTTTCACCACAGAGGCACAGAGAACACAGAGGAAAAAAGA
>JBLHHD010000309.1:0-4547 GCA_047614605.1 Alteromonadaceae bacterium | reverse complement strand
TCTCAACTTAATAAACAGACGTAAGGTGATGGGTATATTCTGACGCTTTAGTTTTAAATCAGAAATTTGAGCTTATTGGGGGATTGGACGTCTTAAATGCAGCTAAATTAGACGCCAGCTCAAATTTCAGGTAACGGCCCCTCATGGCATAAAGCGCCAATGGCCTAGATAGCCGTAACCGTCCCTATCTCAGTAAAGTTGTCGAAGAAACTGAAAGAATTAATCAGCAGTAAACAATTTAGCGCGGACTGTGGCTCGATATTCACGAGGCGACGTTGCCAGTAATTTTGTAAACAATGCGGTAAAATACCCCACATCTTGGTAGCCAATTTTGTCTGCTACTTCACTCACATTCAAATTACTGGTTTGTAATAAATCCTTGGCGATTTCAATACGTACCTGTTGTAAATACTGAAGCGGGGATTGTGCTGTGGCATTTTTAAAACGACGATTAAAGCTACGTATACTCATATCAAAACGACTTGCCACCTCGCTCACTTTAATCTGTCTATGGTAATTATCCTGTAACCAAATTTGCGCTTGCACAATATCCTCATCGGGGTGTTGTTTGGTACTTCCTTCAAAATAGCTGGTTTTCTCATATGAACGGCGAATTTCGTGAGAGAAATTTCGCTCCACAAAACTGGCTATGCCTTGGCCATAAATACGTTTAACAAAATGAACAGTAAGATCAGCCATCGCATTCACACTAGCAGAGCAGTATAAATTGGTAGCCTGGGTAATGAAATATTGTCGTTTTAACTTGACTCTGGGATAGTCCCGTTGAAACTGATCGAAATAATGCCAGTGAGTGGTGGCGGGTTTATCATCCAGCAAACCAGCCTCTGCCAAGAAACAAGTTCCCGTGCCTACTGCAGAAATCATTGCGCCATTTTCATAGGCCTTTCGTAACCATTCTAAAAGTTCTGGATGTTTTTTCACTACAGGCCGAGGGTTTCGCCACAGTGCTGGCAGGTAAATAATATCACTTTTACCCGCCTCTTCCAGCAAAGTATCAGGCATCAGAGTGAAGCCAACACTGGTTTTTATTGGTATTTTGGCTATCGCGGTTGTTTGAATAATAACAGGTTCAATATTGCGCCCACTTCGACCACGAGCAGCACTTTCGGCGGCCCGTAACATTTCAAAAGGCAAGGTAGTGCTAGTAGCCAGCATATTATCGCAGAGTAAAAAGGTAATTTTATGCACAAGTCGACTTCGCAGTTAATAGTGTATATTTGCTCAACAATACCGACAACGTGGCCAAAACACCATGAATTATGGCCAATCAAACTCTGCCAGATAACAAACCAAGGTATTACACTGCTGCCCACATAAGCATTTGCAAACATTTGGTATCTCACGTATGTCTTCATTACCCGTTATTGTTGGATTTGGTGGCTTTAATGCCGCTGGTCGAAGTTCATTTCATCACGCTTACAAGCGCATGGTAATAGAGAGTTTACCTGCCAGTGAATGCCAGGACACCATGCTGGGCTTGGCCACGATGATGAAGTTAGTGCGTTTTGAAGCCGGAAGCTATATCGATACAAACGAGCAGTCTCTCACCGCAGAAGAAGTGGTTGAGCGCTTTTCAGTACAAATCTTAAACGCCACCCTCATTCGTAAAATTGAAAAGAGCCACTTTGATGTTGATGCTGTGCATTGGCAAAAAAACATCACAATGCGCTCTACTGATAAACAAGGGATTTGTTTTGAATTAAGCCGAAAGCAGTTACCTGATCCGTTGCCCACAAACTGGCAAATCAGTGATGTCGATAGCCAAAACGTTAAAATTGAAATTATTGGCGATGTTGAATTTAAAACTGACAGTTATCGTGAATGTACGGTAAAGGTCGCCGGACAATTACCCAGCGGCTTTAACCCCGCTGATCACTATAATGCCCGTTTTCATCCTCGCGCCTTACAAATGGCGATTATGGGTGCATCAGACGCTATCCGTTCATTAGGCATGGAGTGGAAAACCGTAGTGGATGCTGTCAAGCCAGATGAAATAGGGGTATACGCCAGTAATGCCATGGCACAACTTGATGAAAACGGCTTTGGTGGCATGCTGCAGTCCCGCCTAAAGGGTGGCCGAGTGAGCACTAAGCAGTGCCCCTTAGGGCTCAATACTATGCCAGCTGATTTTGTGAATGCCTATGTACTAGGCAGCGTAGGCCACACCAGTGCCATTGTCGGAGCTTGTGCCAGTTTCCTTTATAATCTCAGAGCCGCGATTGAAGATATCAATAATGGTAAGCGCCGGGTAGCAGTGGTAGGCAATGCCGAAGCACCGATATTGCCAGAAGTTATTGATGGTTATGCCACCATGGGCGCATTGGCCAGCGAAGACAACTTAAAACGTTTAGACAAAACAGACACGGTTGACCATCGCCGAGCCAGTCGTCCTTTTGGAGAAAATTGTGGTTTTACCATCGCGGAATCAACCCAATATGTGGTGTTAATGGATGATGCATTAGCCTTAGAGCTAGGGGCTGACATTCATGGTGCCGTCAGCGATGTATTTATCAATGCTGATGGTTACAAAAAATCCATATCAGCCCCCGGTCCTGGCAATTACATTACCATGGCAAAAGCAGTGTCCGCAGCTCGCGCAATTGTGGGTGACGAGTCGCTTCGTGAGCGCTCATTTATTCAAGCCCATGGTTCGAGTACCCCTGCTAACCGCGTCACGGAATCACGCATTTTTCATGAAGTAGCAAAGGTATTTGATATCAAAAATTGGCCCGTCACTGCGGCAAAAGCGTATGTGGGTCATCCATTGTCTCCTGCCAGTGCCGAACAACTGATGGTGAGCCTGGGTGTGTTTAAACACGGATACATTCCGGGCATTAAAACCATCGATAAAGTGGCAGACGATGTATTTGATGAACGACTGAATATTTCAATAACCGATATTGATAAAGGTGCGGGGAATATCGACGTAGCGTTTCTTAATTCCAAAGGATTTGGCGGCAACAATGCGACGGCGACTGTGTTGTCACCACAGGTTGTAGATACCATGCTAGCCAAGCGATACAGCACTGAAGAAATTGCGGCTTATGAGTCCCGTCGTGAGCAAGTTCGCAAGAAAGCTAGCGCCTATGATATCGCCGCCACCCAAGGTAACTTTGATACTATTTATCATTTTGGTCAGGATCTTATCGACGAAAACGATATTCAGATGACCGATAAAGAAATGCGTATCCCCGGATTCACCAACCCTATCGACTTAAGCATGACAAATCGTTTTAAAGACATGATGTAGCGGTTACTAGATTAATAACGCATTTTAACCCGATAGAGCGAGCGGGGTTAGAAAACAGCAACAAAATCCCTTTACAAATAATCGGCCAGTGCATAAATTGCAATGGCCGCTTGCCCAATTACCTGCCTGAATTCAGCGCTAGCTTTTTATCACGTTTAGCCGGTATCACTGATTTACGACCAAGAATAAACGAGTCGATAGTCGCAATACCCCAACAACCCAATAATAGGAAGATTGCAATATTTTGGGTTTCATCCGCACCACCATTAAGCTGTGAGGTTATTTCAGCTATTAGACTATTTATATCTAACGGGATGTCACCACTTAGTATCCTGTTGCTAATGTCGTTTGCAATTTTGGCCGCAAATGAGATCAGTACATACATACAACCCGAAGCAAACAAAGCAAATGCCGCTCCTCTAAGCTTGCTCTTTAAATAAAAATGCCCACAACCTGGAAAGATAAGGGCAGATATTAAGGCTGCTTTTGTTGCTCTATGCATGTGTAACCTTTAGGTGATATCGTTTTATTGTTTGTTAAACGGTGCGTTACATATGGCATGTGAAGATGCCTGAACTATTGACAAGATAAACGCTTGATAGTTGCCTCACACAAGAACTTTCACTCCTGAACAAAAAACCATGAATTGTAAGCAAAAAAAACGCTTTTTTTACTGTACGCTAATCATATTTTGCGCTTTTATTGATTATCTCTGTGATAAGCAGTGGTCAGTATTTATCTTTATATAGACACAAACTCGGGTCTATAATTGTCTATAGAATCGAATCATCAACCTGCATTGGCTATTTGTCCACCATCTAATACAACTGTGTGACCACATACATAGTTACTCGCACGAGAGCAAAGATAGATAGCGGTACCAGCAATATCAGTAAGCTCACCAATTTTTCGAGCAGGAAGATTTTTCACAATCTCCTCCTCGTGTTTCAACACATGTTTGGTCATTTTACTGGGGAAAAACCCGGGCGCAATACCATTAATATTGACATGACTCGGACGAAGATCAGCTGCCATGTGCCGTGTCATTTGGATGACTGCTGCTTTACTAGCCGAATAGGAGTAGTTGTTCATGCGCGGATGAGTGATCCCATTAACGGAGGCAATATTCACTATTCGAGCAGGTTCATCAGCATTTCCAGCCAAGCGCAATGCCGGCAATAAACGTTTGCTTAGAAAGAAAATAGACTTCACATTTAAATCCATGACCTTATCCCAACCCGCTTCGGGGAATTCCTCAACCGGAGCTCCCCAAGCT
>JBLHHD010000308.1:0-4550 GCA_047614605.1 Alteromonadaceae bacterium | reverse complement strand
ATGCGAATATGACGAAGGGGGTTTAAGTAGAGGTAAAAGTGAGATTATTACGCATAACTTTTATGAAAAATATGTTTTAAATCAGTGAGATATGGTTAGACCAACCGTTGTTTGCGCACATAGTAATTTAGTCATGCTGTTTTCCTCTCTAGTTAACTTAGAGTTTGAAATTGTTTGATTAGCTGACCCTTCGAGATTGTACTCTCTTTGGGTCGGCGGTTTCTTTGTGCTTATGCTAAGTTGCTGGTTTTATTGCGTCTCCTTTTATTTAATGTTTGGTTGTACATCTAGTTATACGTTTCATATAAACCAACGCTTTTGGGGTTTGATTTATATTTATAGGCTGTATATTATTATAGGCTTTATTGGGGTTAATGCCAGCTAAAGGTGGCTATATATCAAACAATTATAATAAGCGGGGTTAGTAGATTATTTTGGTTTCTTACTGCTTAGAAAAGTTGGCAGTGCGTAATACATTCACCCTCGGACAGGCTCTTATGTACTCATTAATTAGTTAATGTTTAGCAATCAACGGATATTTCTCTGGGTTTTTGATCCCATCAATATTTAAATCAACATCCAGATCAGGCCAACAGAATCCATCTCGCCCCTGCGACTCTACATTAAAAACGGCATTTACTGTGGCATTCTTAAACCAGGGAAATAGCTCAAAGCTCAGAAAGTGCTCTTCACCTTTGGCAAAAAGCCAAAGCCCATGAGGTGTTACCCCAAGTACTTCAACCGAAGTGTTTGTGCCATGCTGCTCTGATCTCACTTTCATGTTCCTTAACTTAGCTTCGCTACCTTTGCCCACTACGTTTACATGCATTCGCTGTTCTTGGTCTGTTTTCTTTTATCAGTCGGTGATCAGCAACAGTGAAAAAAACTATCGGCCTCGTTTTTGTTGTTTTCAGAGTCCATTGTCGATTCAAGGTTGGCGAGATAAATGTCATATCGTTTTGGGGTGGCTAAAGCTTTGGATTATCTTCGAAATCTTGCCAGTCAGACCAATCTTCCTGCGCTGTAGCAGTCGCTTTATAAGTATCTTCCCAGGACAGTTTTTGATTGTCTCTGGCATAAATTAACAAGCCTCCATCAACCTCTTCGATAATGACTTGTTCTTGCAATTGATATTTCAACAACAGCGCTTTTGGAATGCAAATCCCCTTCGAATCACCGATAGTAATTAACTTTACTGCTGTTTGCATGATCCTAGCCTTTATTTATATGACAAAGGTAGTGTAGTGGATACGCCAAGTACGTACAACTGTGATAGATTAGTCTTTTCTAGTACTAATAGTGTACTAGCTAAGAACCAACCAGTAATAAGAGACCTTTATTATGAACACCAATAAAGTACAAGTTAAAACCACTATCGACTCTGACACTAAGCTAAAATTTGCAGAATTGGCACACCAGCATGGCTTTGATTCTATTGCTACTGTTTTAAGAGTCTATATTGAAAACTGCGTTTTACAGCAGTCCCTCAATTTAGATTTAACCCCAAGAAACGTTATCACCAACCCACAGGTTATTGAAGCTATCGAACAAGCCGAAGCAGGTGCTATCACAAGACGAGAGTTACCCAGTGTATAAAGGTATATAAACATCAGGGAAATCACCAACCTCTGGCAACTCCCCGTCAATTACGACTTATCTACCGCTTAACCGCCGTAGGGGCATTTAAAGCAGTTTGTTTACCCAAAGCGTCAAAAGCACTGGTAAACGCCGGACGTTTAACGTACTTGCCCGCTCCTTTTACTGCTCGTAAATCACCGTTGGTCCAAACTAGTTTGCCCCGACTCAGTGTATGAGCGGCTATGCCTTTAACTGTGCGGCCTTCAAAGATGTTGAAGTCTATATTTTGATGATGGGTTTTAGCCGAGATGGTGCGGCTGCCATTAGGGTCCCATAACACGATATCGGCATCAGCACCCACTGTGATGGAGCCTTTTCGTGGATAGATGTTAAAGATTTTTGCTGCGTTGGATGAGGTCACTGCCACAAATTCATTCGGGGTTAATTTGCCTGAGTTTACGCCCGAATCCCACAATACTGACATGCGATCTTCAACGCCTGCGGTGCCGTTAGGGATAAGAGTGAAATCGTCCTTACCGGCGGCTTTTTGGTCTGCACAGAAACAACAGTGATCGGTTGCGGTGGTTTGCAGGTTACCCGATTGTAATCCTTTCCATAAGGCATCCTGATGTTTTTTCGCTCTGAATGGCGGACTCATAACATGGGCAGCTGAGTAAGCCCAATCGCCAGTGCGGTAGACTGAATCATCAATTTCGAGGTGTCCTGCCAATACTTCACCATAAACTCGCTGACCTTCATTTCTGGCCCGGGTGATGGCTTGTAGTGATTCTTCGCAAGAAACATGCACAGCATAGATAGGCACGTTTAATGCCTGAGCAATGCGAATAGCTCGGTTAGCTGCCTCACCTTCTACTTCTGGTGGGCGAGATAACGGATGGCCTTCAGGGCCGGTGATGCCTTTTTCAATCATTTGGCGTTGCAGGTGATAAACCAAATCGCCGTTTTCGGCGTGTACGGTTGGCATTGCGCCCAGTTCGAGGCAACGTGAAAAGCTGTTTACCAGGGTTTCGTCTTCGGCCATGATGGCGTTTTTATAGGCCATAAAGTGTTTGAAGCTGTTAACGCCATGTTCGTTAACCAGTTTGCCCATATCATCGCTGACCGATTTATCCCACCAGGTGATAGCTACATGAAAACCGTAATCGGTGGCGGATTTTTGCGCCCATTCCATCCATTGATTATAAGCTTCCATCAAAGGTTGTTGTGGGTTAGGAATAACAAAGTCGATGATACTGGTAGTACCACCAGCGGCACCAGCAGCGGTACCGGTATAAAAATCTTCGCTGGCAACAGTGCCCATAAAGGGCAGTTGCATATGGGTATGCGGGTCGATACCGCCTGGCATCACCAGTAAATCACCAGCATCAACCACACCACAGCCCGTTGGTACATCAAGGTTTTCACCAATCGCCAGAATTTTACCCTGATCACAATATACATCAGCCCGATAGCTGTGCTCTGCGGTGACTACTGTGCCACCCTTTATTAGTATTGACATTTTAACGCCCTCATTTACGAATTTTTTAATTTGTTACTCTGTTGTTTTCTGTAATACGGCCAACACACAAAGGTGGGCACAAAAAACGTGACCACCCTACGAGTCTTCCTTCAACAACTCTTTTAAAAAAGTATCCAAAATCAAATTGGGCCGTCCGCCTTTGCGAATAACCGCTTGATAATCGGTGCTGTAATGGTATTTTTTCGGATTAATCGCTCTAATATCTTCAGATTGAACCCATTGACGCGCATAGTGTACCGGAAGATATCCAATATAACACCCGGTGTGGATCAAAAATGCAACCCCTTCTCGGTCGGTGGCAATCGCGGTGGTTTTTAAATTTTGATAATGAACTCGGGTTTCAGCAATTTGCGCATAAGCCGGTGATACCGCATCAGCTTCGTTAATCAGTTTCTCACTGATGTCTTTATCGTCCATGGCAAAAAACGGATGGGCACTGTTGCAATAAAGCAAAGACACTTCATCATATAAATCAAAATACTCCAATCCCGGCAAAGGTCTGAGTTGGGGCACCACACCAACATGTAAGCCGCCATCCAGTACGCTTCGCTCAATTTCGTTAGGCGGATTCATTCTGATCTGCACGTCTACATCTGGCCCCAATTGTTTGAGTTTACCCAGTGCATCGGTGACTTTCATATGCTTAAGCGTCACCATGTTATTGGTGATGCCAATACTCAACTCACCTTTTAACTCTGCGTGGATCGCATTAACCTGAGTTCTGAAGTCTTCGAGCGAGGTCATTAATTGCTGGGATGCCTGGTAAACCATATCGCCTTCATCGGTGAGCGAAAAACCCGCCCGTCCCCGCTGACACAAACGTAATCCTAACCGCTCCTCTAAATCAGACATACTAATGCTAATAGCCGAACGACTGATATTAAGCTCAACCTCAGCAGCAGAAAATCCACCGCACTCGACCACAGCCCTAAAGACCCTTAACAGCCTAATATCGAAATTGGTCAGCTGACCCCATACTTTACGTTGCGTTGCCATTATTTTTTACACCAATTGTTAAGCAATTGCTCAACTATGCTCTATGGTTAGTTAATGTCTGTCCAGAAACGCAGTGTCGTTGCCATATCATGGTAGGACAACACTATGCCGAGTTTGCGGTAAAACTGATTAATCAATAAGTTACGATGTCAAACGGATAACAAGTTAATTCAGCGAAGCGCCCAAATTTAACGTTTCGGGATGAAGGTTAGTTAAGCTATTGCTAAACTTAACCTCACGTTTAGTTAAGTAAATGCTTAACTAAACTTTACTTATATTGAATTGTATTAACCTTATATTAAATGCAAACTGCGAACTTGTAAACAAGACAGCCATCCATTACACCGACCGATGACAACAGACCGCAACAAACAGCTGTTATAACGGGTCGTGATAAAACCAATAATTAAGGAACGTCGAATGTCACAAAACGCCG
>JBLHHD010000307.1:0-4551 GCA_047614605.1 Alteromonadaceae bacterium | reverse complement strand
CAAAACTACCCTGGTCAATTGTTTAAGAGGTTTGTCTAACTGCAAAGCCGTTAAAATCAGACAACAACTCCTTAAGCAGGTATTATTCAGTGAGTATGGTACTGAACAAGATACCCTACTGGTGATCACCGCCCGTTGCTGGCTAGATTTAGAGCACGATGAATTGCGCCTGAGCTTTTTGGAGAATCTGGCCACCGCCAGCCCGGATCAACAATTGTTTCAGGCCGTGGTGGCTGACCTGGTTGCAATTCCGGCTATTCGCCCTTATATATTACAGAGCTTTAGAAGTACAGAACGTTCGGTGACTTTGGCGACGGCGATTGGTCATTTATTTAATCAGCATCAGTAACGTGTCTATTAGTTAAAAAGGTGAATTATTGTGGGTACTGTTTGGCTTGGGTTGATGTTTTTTTGCATCGGCTGGCATTTTATCTACCAGCGAAAACTGGCAGAATCAGCACGACGTTTTGTCCAGGGTTATTGTGATGAGCACAATATCCAATTTCTCAGCATCGCCAAGCTCAAATCACGCATTGTGTTTGATAAAAAACAGGGGTTGACCTGGAAAAATTATTATACGTTTGAGTTTAGTGGCGACCGCGAAAGCCGCTATGAAGGCACACTGATCATTCAGGGGGCTAAGGTGAAGAACATTGACTTGCCGGTATATCGGGTAGAATAACAGCGGCACAAGTTGAGGGGTTCAAATACTAATCTTGCGGCTATTGCTGTTATTGTGGGGTGGATGCACCTGAACGTCTAAATAACAGTTCACCCTTAACATAACCGACATTAACATCTGAGACTTTTTTGTAATTATCGTTATTAAAAAAGTCAAGGTATTTGTTTAGTGTCACGTAAACACCAATACCTTCTGAGCGATTTTCTTGATCGACGATTTCATCCACCGCCTTAATCAACATATTACCCAGCCCATGTTGCTGATGGTTTGGGTGAACGGCCATGTAAGCCAGCATATGATAACGTTTGGCTGGCATCGCGGCTTTGAGCTTGCCTTCTTTTTCAATCATCTGCCTTGTACTGACAAACCCGACGGTCATCAACATCTTCAAACGCCAATGCCAAAAACGTCCAACACTTAAGCCAAACCCAGGACAGACCACACACGCAACACCAAATAGCTGATTACCGACAAATATACCTATGGTGGGTTCGTTGGCTTGCCAAAAGACATTAAGCTCTTCACGAATAGCCATTCGTAAGCGCTTATCATAGTCGGCATTTTCAGCGTTAAAGATTTCCATAAAGAGTGGGTCGTCATGATATGACTGATATAGCAGACTGGCAGCATAGCCCAAATACTCTTGCGGTAACGGCTCAACCCGGCAAACTTGCTCCAACTTTTGACTCATCGAATTCTCTGACATACCCTTTCCTTAATCATTTTGTCATTTAAAACACCAACAACACGGCAATAGTACAACAGACGTGAATCCAGAGTATCAACCATAGCTAAAAATGCAAGCACCTTAAATAAATTTGTCCCATACTATGCTTCGCACTATCATTTTTAACTTGTACTGACACGGGTGCAATAATAAACTATATTGATCTATACTAATTATTAATCAAATGAAAAGAAGAACTGACTTATTTTATGGATACCACCAAACACGACTTTTCGACCCTATTCGCCCAGTTGGGCCTGGACAATGACTCACAGAGTATTAGCAAGTTTATTGACTGTCACAAACTGGCTCATGACTTATCAATTACAGATGCGCCTTTTTGGAGCACATCACAAAAGGCGTTTATAACCGAATCGTTAGCTGAAGATGGTGACTGGAGTGAAATGATTGATTTGTTGAGTAGCTTGCTAAGGTAATAGCTAAGGTATGACCCCGTGGTTAACGGGGTCATACCGAGAGAAACTTCGTAGGCTAAATTCTTTCGTAAGCTTTTTTACCCCATCCGGCTAATTGGTCGTTTTTAAATACCAGCGGTGTACATTCATCTTTTGAGGTAACCCCATCAGATTTAACGCTGTCAGTGCGGTAAAACAGTACGACCATCTTGTCACCTTTGTTATCAAAAGCTTCTTTAAAGTCAGGGTCACCCATTGTTTGGCGAATATTGATGTAAGCCATGCCAATATCCAGTTTGTCAATTTCATGACGATTGTCTTCCTGACGCTCTTGCCAGTTTGATGAACCCCAGTTGCCGTGTTCATCATCACCACCAATGGCAATAACACAACCCGATAAACCAATCACCAAAGGTAATGCGATAACAATACGGGCTAACTGTTTTGATAGTTTACTTTTCATAATAATCCCTGGACTTAAATTGTAATGGTTAATAAATTTAGCGATGCTGACACTGCGCAGTATACAATGGCGACTCAAGCCTGAACCGATGCTGAACATGTTTGTTTCAATCGCAACGAGCCTTGAATAGCAAGAATCAACCCAACTATTCATCTAATTGAAATATAAGGGTTTTTATAAATAAATCAACAATGAGGGCTATCTAAAAGTAAGTCATTAAGCTAACATTTGGTGATATTAGCCACCACTATTGTTGATTATGACCATGCATTCTGAGATCTACCGCATTGCTTATCAGTTAAGTCTTCGAGGTAAAACCCCTTCCGTTGCCCTTATCCGTGCCAAACTATCCAAACCCACCAGTTTACCTGACATCATTGTAGCATTACGCCAATGGAAGCTCACTCCGGAACTAGGTAAAGAGCTAGGTAAAGAGCTAGGTAAAGAACACGGCAAAGAGTCTAAAACCCTGCCAGCCAAGGCTGACGACAACGAGCAAGACCGTTTAACTGCGATGGAGCAACGCCTGACTGAGCTTGAAAGCAAGGTTACCGCTATCCTTATCCTTCTTGAACAAAAAACTAAGTAATCAACTATGTATGTAACCGAACTCATTTTTGAGTGTTACCGGGATACCACCATCACAGCCGTTGAACAGGCCATTGGCCCATTAATCGACAGCTACTATTTTAACGGCCAAATCATCGGTCGGGAAGTGCCTACTGTAATGAAAAACGGCTATTTTGTCACCCGGGTATTATGCCCTCACAAAGATGCCGTACAGCCAGTCAACAACAGCAGTATTGTCGATTTTTATCTCAGTAAACTAGCTGATAGCGGGTTGTTGCAGCCCAAGATCCAAACTCAGGGGATGGACATTAATTCAGATAGCAGTGATAACTGTAAGTGCCCCTCGTGGCAGGTGTTGTACACCACTTTTATTCATACCTGCTCACCTTTACGTTGTGGTGAGCACTTTAGCCCAATAGCTTTGTACACCACCCCGACGATCGCCAACGGCGATTTTAAAACCTTATTAAAATGGCAGCAAGATTGGCAAGCCTGTGATCAATTACAAATGAACAGTGCCACCAAAGCCGAATTTGCCGCACTCGAAGAAATCAGCGGGATTGGCAGCGATTTAACTCGTCGTGGTCGGAATATCTGTCAAAAAATAGAATCATTAGGAAGTATACCCACCTATTATTATTTGTACCGTGTCGCGGGCACCAGCCTCGAAGCCGAAACCAACCGCCACTGTCCGAGCTGTGACAACCCCTGGAAGCTAGCGGCACCGTTGCATAATATCTTTAGTTTTCAGTGCCATGACTGCCGTTTGATGTCTAATTTATCGTGGGATTTTCAATAGAAACGAAAAAAGCACCCGAAGGTGCTTTTTTTGTTGGTTAAAGTCATTAAATTACTTAGAACCCAACGCACCGAAGCGTTTGTTGAACTTGTCAACACGACCACCTGAATCAAGGATCTTTTGCTTACCGGTATAGAATGGGTGACAAGCGCCACAAACGTCTAAACGAATGTCTTTACAAACCGTTGAACGAGTTGTGATCACGTTACCGCATGAACAAGTTGCAGTAACTGCACTGTATTTGGGGTGAATACCTTCTTTCATTATGGAAAAACCTCTAAAGTTAGGCCACATCGCTCTCTGTCACTTTATGACAGCACCATGTGTAATTATAAAAAAGCGCCTTTGATTGATTTAAATAAATAAATAAATAAATAAATAAATAAATCAATCAATAAACACCAAATTTGGGTCGCGAATTCTACAGGATGTTTTTAGCCTTTACAATGGCTTTAACAAGCTTTTTTGTCTTTGCCTTTTGCTATTGATCCCCCGTAGAATATCGACACTTTGATTTTCTTGTTAAGACTGCCTGTTGGATATTGTAAAAGTCGCGGTACCCGTACCACTGCACCGCCTGTTTGATTATGCCCTGCCCGATGATATTAAGGCTGACAGCCTGATCCCTGGACAACGGGTTCTGGTGCCTTTTGGGCCTAAAAAACGGGTGGGTATCGTCTGTAAAAGCCACACCACCGACGATGACGACGCACATTACGATATCAGCAAAATCAAACCCATCAGCCAACTGCTCGACGACGCACCGGCTTTTGACGAAAACTTAAATGAATTGCTTATCTGGGCTGCCAACTATTATCAACATCCCTTAGGTGATGTATACCAAACTGCCTTGCCCGGTCTACTACGCGAAAACAAACCGTTTATTGACTTATT
>JBLHHD010000306.1:0-4573 GCA_047614605.1 Alteromonadaceae bacterium | reverse complement strand
CCATTGGCACAGCACTTTATTCACCAATATGCCCAGCAACTCGGCTGTATTGTGCCTGATATTGACGCTAAGTGTGAAGAAATGCTTAACCAATACCCTTGGCCGGGAAATACCCGCCAGCTCGAAAATGCTCTGTATCGGGCGGTGACCCTGTTAGAAGGGGATAGAATTAATATCCAGCATTTACAGTTACCCAATCAGCATAAGGTTCGGGTCAGTGAGCAGGAGTTTAGCGGCACTCTAGAGGATGCGGTTAAGCAATACGAGGGTGACATCTTACGTGAATTATTTCCCTCTTATCCAAGCTCTCGTCAACTGGCTAAACGGTTGGGGTTGAGTCATACCGCCGTCGCCAATAAATTAAGGGACTATGGTATTAACAAAAATACCATCAAGCCCTGACACACATACTCCCTATTAGAGGTTAACAATGAAATTATACGGTTACTGGCGCTCAACGGCTGCCTATCGGGTTAGAATTGCTTTGGCCCTTAAAGAGTTGGCCCATGACAATGTCTCAGTTCATCTGGTTAAAGATGGCGGGGAGCAGTTTAAAGAACCATATGTGGCCCTAAACCCAGCTAAGTTGGTACCAACATTGGTCGACGAGTTAAATGGTGAAGAGGTCGTGATCAACCAGTCAATGGCCATTTTAGAATACCTGGAAGATAAGCAGCCAGACAATTATCCGCTGCTGCCTCGGGATATCGTTAAAAAAGCTCAGGTCAGAGCGATGGCACTGGATATTGGTTGTGATATTCATCCGCTCAATAATTTGCGGATATTAAAGTATTTGGCGGGTGAGTTGGGTGTGGCTGATGAACAAAAATCACAATGGTACGCTCACTGGATACAAACGGGTTTTGCCGCAATTGAAGCTAAATTGACGCCAAATGACGGCCAAAGTGCTGGAAAATATTGTTTTGGTGATGAAGTGACAATGGCGGACGTTTTTCTTATTCCACAGCTGTATAATGCCCATCGCTTTAATATTGATATCAGTGCTTTTCCCCGCATTTGTCAGGTCGAAAAAAACTGTAACGCGTTGCCCGCATTTATCGCTGCAGCCCCCGAGAGTCAACGGGATGCCGATTAACAGGCTATCGGCACCAGCGTTATGCTTTGGTGCTAAAAAAGCCCTTTTTTTGATTGCGTATAAAACACAATATGGTGATGAAAATAGCCAATGTCTAGCTTTAGGGAAACTAAAGTCCGTATTGTCCTATGGGAAATGTCTTACACAACTTAAGTCTTTTCACTGCTTTACCAAATTTTTAACGTATCTATACTTGGTTACAGTTGATAAACATAAACATAAACATAAATATAAACTTAAAACCAAAACATTAGTCACCCGGAGACTCGAAAGATGGAATTAAAAGATAGAACAGAATTGGTACATGATGCAGTTAAACGTCTGGTCAGAACATCGGCTATTAATAACGTGTTGAGCTTTTATGAAAAAACGCATATCCACAGCGACATGCAAAAGTATGTTTTAAACGAAGTAAAACGATTTAACCAGGACTCTGGCCGCGCGAAATGAAGTAGGTGGCAAGGCAGAGGGTGATCACAATCAGTGATCACCACCTCCACTTTATTATCTCAACTCACACGATATAGCCCTCCCAAATACACTATCAGTTTAACAATCTAATACCGACTTAAGCTAACCTATAAAAATAACCCCGATTTGACGAATATATCAGCTTAAAAACGTTGTTTATCCTCAGTCTTGTCCTAGAATTAACGCTTACGCTATTTGCTCAGCCAAGGCAATGAAATTTAACTAAAAATGCAAATACTCCTAATAGTTAACTATAATTGCTTCGCTATTGTTGCAATGCCGTTTACGTAAAGGTAAGGTTGCCGCTAATTTTTATCTGTTAAAGTAGGTCTGGTAGGCATTTGAGTACTTCATTAGATTGACTATTCGAATTTACCTAAGCAAATCATCGCCTTAAAATTTAAGAAAGTAGAGAGACGTATGTTAAATCCAAATAACGCGACTGTATCGGCGGTTAATAAACCGCATTTCATTGATAATGGGGCTCTAGAGTTCCCAATGTACCAGGTCTTGAATAGTGATGGCTCTGTTATCGAAGGTGCTGAGGTGCCTGACATCGACAAAGACACGGCACTGAAAATTTATGAGACGATGCAGTTTATACGTGTTTTAGATGACAGAATGGTTGCAGCGCAAAGGCAAGGGCGAATTAGCTTCTATATGCAATGCCTTGGTGAAGAAGCCGCAATCACTGGCAGTGCAGCCGCCTTGGCACAAGAAGATATGATCATGTCACAATACCGCGAACATGCGGCATTACGCTACCGTGGTTTCACGTTGACCCAGTTTATGGATCAGATGTTCTCCAATGAACAAGACCTAGGTAAAGGGAGACAAATGCCTATTCACTATGGCAGTGCCGAATTGAACTTTATGACGGTTTCCTCTCCATTAGCTACCCAAATCCCCCAGGCCACCGGTTATGCGTATGGTCAAAAGCTTTCTGGCAAAGCTGAATGCACCATTTGCTATTTTGGTGAAGGTGCCGCCTCTGAGGGCGATTTTCACGCCGGTCTGAATATGGCAGCAGTACAACGGGCACCGGTTATTTTCTTCTGTCGTAATAATGGTTATGCCATTTCTACCCCGGCAGCAGAGCAGTTTGCTGGTGACGGTATTGCGAGCCGTGGTTTGGGTTACGGAATGAGAACAATCCGGGTTGATGGCAGCGATGCTTTAGCGATATATCACACTACCAAGTTGGCTCGTCAATATGCCCTTGATGAGAATAAACCCGTTTTGATTGAAGCGTGTGCCTATCGCCTTGGCGGACACTCAACCTCAGATGATCCAAGTGGTTACCGTACCAAAGACGAAGAGAATGCATTTAAAGATAATGACCCGGTTGAAAAGTACAAGTTGTGGTTGTTAGCCAAAGGCTGGCTGGATACTACTGACGAAGTAGAGCAGATGGAAACCTTACGTAAAGAAATCCTCGCGGCCGTAAAAGTGGCTGAAGTAATCGACAAACCGAGAATCGAAGATTTGATCACCGATGTTTATGAACAGCCCACTGCTCATTTACAGGCGCAGTTAGACGAATTGAAACAACACATCAAAAAATATCCACAAGCCTATCCAGTGACTGCCGGGAGAATTGAATAATGGCTAAAATGAATATGTTGCAGGCGATCAACAGTGCTCTTGATATCGCCATGGCCGAAAATGAGAAAGCCGTTGTATTCGGTGAAGATGTTGGTATTTTTGGCGGCGTTTTCAGAGCCACCAGTGGTTTGCAGGAAAAGTTTGGTAAAGCCCGTTGTTTTAATGCGCCATTGGTTGAGCAGGGGATTGTCGGTTTTGCTAATGGTTTGGCCGCTCAAGGGTCAACCGCTATTGCCGAAATTCAGTTTGCTGATTATATCTTCCCGGCTTTTGACCAAATCGTTAATGAATCAGCCAAATTCCGTTATCGTTCGGGCAATGAATTTAATGTGGGTAATATGGTTATACGTACGCCTTATGGCGGCGGTATTGCCGGTGGTCTTTATCACTCGCAATCTCCAGAAGCGTATTTTGCCCATACCCCTGGCTTAAAAGTTATTGTTCCACGTAATGCTTATCAGGCTAAAGGGTTATTACTAGCCTCTATTCGGGCAAAAGACCCAGTGGTTTTCTTCGAGCCTAAACGTTTATACCGCGCCTCAATTGGCGAAGTCCCTGAGGGTGCCTATGAGTTACCGTTGGGTAAAGCCGAAGTGGTTAAAAGTGGCGACAAGGTCACTGTACTAGCTTGGGGTGCACAAATGGAGATCATCGAAAAGGCTGCTGAAATGGCACAGAACGATGGTATTTCTTGTGAAGTGATTGACCTGCGTTCAATCTTGCCATGGGATGTTGATACCATCGTTCAGTCTGTAATTAAAACAGGCCGCCTGGTGATCAACCACGAAGCCCCATTAACCAGTGGTTTTGGCGCTGAAATTGCGGCGACTGTTCAAGAAAAATGCTTCTTGCATCTTGAGTCTCCGATCATGCGAGTGTGTGGCTTGGATACGCCATTCCCGTTGATGCATGAAAAAGAATATATGCCTGATCATCTTAAAACCTACGAAGCGATCAAACGCTCAGTCAATTACTAGGAGTTTGATTATGTCGAAAGATTTTATATTACCTGATATTGGCGAAGGCATTGTCGAGTGTGAAGTGGTCGAATGGTTGATCAGCGAAGGCGAGTCTATTAAAGAAGACCAACCGGTCTGTGATGTAATGACAGACAAAGCGTTGGTGCAAATTCCGTCCATGTACACTGGCACCGTCGATAAGCTGTATTACGACAAAGGCGACATCGCCATAGTGCACAAGCCACTGTTTTCTATTAACGTTGATGGCGTTGCTGCTGAGCCTGCTGCCGCTGCTCCGGTTGCCGTTGAGGCTGCCACTGGCGAGGTTGGAAAGGCTGGAAAAGTGATAGAAGATTTTATCCTGCCGGACATCGGTGAGGGTATCATTGAATGTGAAGTAGTTGACTGGTTAGTCGCCCTTGGCGATGACATTTTAGAAGAT
>JBLHHD010000305.1:0-4579 GCA_047614605.1 Alteromonadaceae bacterium | reverse complement strand
TATTTTACGCGCTTTTTCCAGTTAAATAGTAAACTATTCGCCTGAAAAAAACCGCGAAAACTATCTCAAACCAGCTTTCCCTCAGAACTATCCCTATTCTCGGACAAGCTCCTAGTGCCCTCCTGAACCCCCACACGGGTGTTGGGGTTCAGGGTTAAAGGTTTTTTGCCATTTGCTGGGCGCGGTCAAATGCGGCCTGCATGGCAGCATCCACCATTGCTGGTAAACCTCGCTCTGTATAGGTTGCCAGAGCGGCTGCTGTGGTGCCACCTTTTGAGGTGACATTTTGCCGCAACTGGGCAATTGAACTGTCGCTGTGTTCGACCATGGTAGTTGCACCTGATGCGGTGTGCTGCACCAGTTGTCTTGCGGTGGCTTCATCAAACCCCAGTTGGCGGGCTTTATCGACCATCGCTTCCATAAACATAAAAAAGTAAGCGGGCCCACTGCCACTAATAGCGGTAATAGCATCTATTTTGGTTTGCTCATCGACCCAGATCACCAAACCGGTGGCCTGCATTAAATAATCGGCCAAAGCCCGCTGGCTTTCGTTGGCACCACTAGAGTATAAACCACTGACTCCTTTGCCATATAATGACGGCGTATTTGGCATACAACGGATAATCGCTACATCGACATTAAGTAGCGCTTTGATGCGTTCGCAGCTGATACCTGCGGCCACTGAGATAAATAATTTTCCTGCCAACTTTTCTTTGAGGTTGCTGAGTTGTTCACCTACAGTAGCCATCATTTGTGGCTTAACGGCTAAAACCACCACATCAGCATCGGCGACGGCAGCTAGATTGTCCTGAGTGATATTGATTGCTAATTCGTTTTGCAAGGCATCAAGTTTGCCCCGAGACGGATTAGCGGCGGTAATGTTAGCTTTGGCAAAGCCGTTTTTAACCAGCCCGGCAATGATACAGCGGCTCATGTTGCCAGCACCGATAAAGGCGATTTTGTTGTGTTGCATAATTGACTCTCTATTACTACCTATTGACTACGTGGCTATTCTCGGGCACCAAAAATGGCTGTACCTATTCTAACCATTGTCGAACCTGCTGCTATAGCGGCGTCAAGATCACTGCTCATTCCCATAGAAAGGGTATCTATATCAGTATGTTGGGTTGCCAACTGGACAAAACAATCGTTTACTTGTAAAAAGGCGGACTTTTGTTCGCTTATGCTGCCGGTTTTTTGGGGAATAGCCATCAGTCCCCTGAGTTTTAGCCGGGGCATTTGGCCAATTGCGACGGCAAGTTCGCTTATTTGTTCAGCTGAAACACCCGCTTTACTGGCTTCGTTGCTGATGTTGACCTGAATAAGGACATTAAGCGGTGGTAACTCCGGGTTACGCTGGTCATTGAGGCGCTGGGCGATTTTGAGTCGGTCGATACTGTGTACCCACTGGCAGTCATTGGCTATGAGGCGAGTTTTATTCGATTGCAAAGGACCGATGAAATGCCACTCGATATCGGTATATTTATCGATTTGCTTAAACGCTTCGATTTTTTCGGCGGTTTCGCTGGCGTAATTTTCACCAAATTTTCGCTGGCCTTGCTCATAAGCAGCTATAATCAATTCAATCGGTTTGGTTTTGCTGACGGCCAGTAAATCCACTGCATTCGCGGGTCGGTGGTATTTTTCGCTGATTTGTTTAAGCTGCGCATGGGCGAAATGGAGTCTGTCTGCTATGTTAATCATAAGTGTTATTAATCGTTATTAATTGTCATCAATAAGTTGGAGTTAAATCCTAATGGATATTACTGAACTATTAGCCTTTAGTGTGCAACATAAAGCGTCGGATTTACATCTTTCAGCTGACGTTGCGCCTTTAATTCGTGTTGACGGTGATGTTCGCCGTCTGAGCATACCCGCACTGGATCATAAAGAAGTTCGAGCCCTAGTGTACGATATTATGAATGATCGTCAACGCAAAGAGTACGAAGAAAATCTTGAATGTGACTTTTCTTTTGAGGTGCCTGATTTGGCACGCTTTCGTGTTAATGCTTTTTGTACCAACCGAGGCGCTGCAGCGGTATTTCGTACCATCCCCAGTGAGGTGTTAACCCTCGAACAATTGGGAGCACCAGATATTTTCCGTACCATCGCCGATAATCCCAGGGGTTTGGTATTGGTAACAGGCCCCACTGGCTCGGGTAAAAGTACCACTTTGGTGGCAATGGTCGATTATGTTAATCAGTCCCGTCATGATCATATTTTGACTATTGAAGATCCCATTGAATTTGTCCATAAAAACAAGCAATCGCTGATTAACCAACGTGAAGTTCATCGTGATACTTTAAGCTTCTCCAATGCATTACGCTCGGCACTACGTGAAGACCCGGATATTATTCTGGTCGGTGAAATGCGCGACCTTGAAACCATTCGTCTGGCAATGACGGCGGCAGAAACCGGTCACCTGGTGTTTGGCACCTTACATACCACCTCGGCACCAAAAACCATTGACCGTATTATTGATGTGTTTCCCGGTGAAGAAAAATCGATGGTCCGTTCGATGTTATCTGAATCCCTAAGAGCTGTTATCTCCCAAGCCCTGCTGAAAAAAGTTGGTGGTGGACGGATTGCTGCCCACGAGATCATGATAGGTATTCCGGCTATTCGTAACCTTATCCGTGAAGACAAGATTGCGCAGATGTATTCATCCATTCAAACGGGTGCCCAGCACGGGATGCAGACCTTGGATCAGTGCCTGAAAAACCTGGTGAATAAAGGTTTGATTACCCAGCAGGCAGCGGCAGGTAAAGCAATGGATAAAAATTCGTTTAGCGGCGGTGGTGCAGGTGCAGGTGGAATGGGCGGTATGGGTGGCGGCGGCATGGGCGGCGGAATGTAGGAGAAACATATGAACCAGTTTGTTAGCTTATTACAAAAAATGTCCGATGAAGACGCCTCAGATATGTTCGTCACCGTAGGTTTACCAACCAGCGCTAAAATTAATGGTGAATTATTGCCGATTGATGAGCAGGTGCTCGATTATGAAGCGGCCCTTGAAATGGTGCTTTGTTCGATGTCTGAAAAACAAAAGACAGAGTTCACTGAGACTAAAGAATGCAACTTTGCTATCTCCAACGATGCTGGACGTTTCAGGGTCTCGGCATTTTGGCAACGCGATTGTCCGGGTATGGTTATTCGCCGGATTGTTACTGAAATACCCAAGGTTGAAGATTTAAATCTGCCTTCGGTATTGACTGATTTAATCATGGCAAAACGAGGGTTGTTACTCTTTGTTGGCGGTACAGGTACTGGTAAGTCAACCTCTTTAGCGGCCTTGTTAGGCTATCGTAATGCTAATGCCAGAGGGCATATTTTAACCATCGAGGATCCGGTGGAGTTTGTTCACGATCATAATAAGAGCATCGTTACTCAACGCGAAGTCGGCATAGATACCGAATCTTTTGATGCGGCATTAAAAAGCTCATTACGTCAGGCCCCGGATGTGATCCTGATTGGTGAAATTCGCTCTCAGGATGTTATGGAACATGCGTTGTCTTTCGCCGAAACCGGGCATTTATGTGTGGCAACCTTACATGCCACCAATGCCAATCAGGCAATCGACCGCATCATGCATTTGGTACCTAAAGAAATGCATGGCAAGTTGTTATTTGATTTGGCCCTTAACCTGCGGGGTATTGTCGCTCAGCAATTGGTTAAAACCGTTGATGGTAAGGGACGGGTTGCAGCGATAGAGATTTTGATTAACTCACCGATGATTGGTGAACTGATCAAAAAAGGCGAAATGGGTGAAATTAAAGAGATCATGAGCAAGTCTCGCGAGTTGGGTATGCAAACCTTCGATCAGGCGTTATTTGATCACTACAAAGCGGGTAGTATCACCTACTCTGATGCCTTGCATCATGCCGATTCACCCAACGATTTACGTTTGATGATTAAACTGGCCAGCAATGAAACCAGTGGTGCGGGTGTTTTGTCTGGGGTAACCATCGAAGGAATGGAACCACCGACATAGAACTAAATGGTGGGGGTTATGCCCCTACATTGTCTTTTATGTGATTGATATTCTTACATCACACTGCCCATTCCCGATTTGGCTATATCAAATAATGGTTGTCGGCAATGTATTGCTTTAACCCTACATCATCTATACCGTATGGTGCTTTAATCACAGCGGAATAAATGATGCAAGTTGAACGGCCATTCGGTGATAAAACCATCTTATGCAATGTGCCGCCAATGTTGACTGAACAAATGTTTACTGAGGCAACCGATTTAAAAGCTAAAAATGGCATTGAATCTGCTTTTGGTGATTTTTCAATAGCGGCATTTCTGTCACGTTATTTGGCAGGTAACAGGAGCCTAAAGCAGGCTCGTCTGGTATCTCGTAAACGTTTGGCTTTTGTATCAAGTTCAGTGGGCTATCTGGATGCCGAGGCATACGAACTGCAGCAGCAAATACAAAGGTATCAAAATGCGGCTCTGACCATATCACGCAATTTAGGGTAACAGTTTTGTTTATGGTAGGAACGACCTCCGCGCCGCGAACTTCGTCGAAAACGCAGCGATTGTGTTGACTTTGTCAACATTCGCGCCGAGACGG
>JBLHHD010000304.1:0-4584 GCA_047614605.1 Alteromonadaceae bacterium | reverse complement strand
AGTCAATGATCGCGGCCCGTTTCATGATAACCGTTTGATTGACGTTTCTTATGCAGCCGCTTATGCATTGGATATGCTCAAAATTGGCACTGCAAATGTATCGCTTGAGGTCATAACAGGCGAGCAAAAGAGCATTACCGCCGAACTAAAGACTATCCCTGCCAAGCCAAAGGCTCAGCCAGTGACAGCTAAGCCAGACAATTATGCTGTTACAACCACTGTAATGCCTCCCCCCGCAGGCACCGCAAACCAGCACAAAGTAGAACCATTAACTCAGGCCCACGAGCACTCAGCAACAACTGTAACTGCGCCGAAAACGGTAAGTCGGCCAACAGCAACAATAACTGACCCAGCCATATTTGTGCAGGTCGTTTCCAGTTCAGATAAAGCTAAAATCAGTCAAGCCGGCGAGGCTCTGGCAATTTTATTACAACACCCTACACTCATTCTAAGTGTCAAAGGTATCCACAAACTCCGCTTTGGCCCGTTGAGCGACAAGCAACAAGCCCAAACATTAATCAATACCTTGAAAAATAACGGATATCACGGTGCATACATGCTTTACAGCCAGCCTTCGCTACCGCATAATTAACCGTCAAAAATTTGTAGCGATTGTTTATAGTCAAATAACGGTAATATGGTAACTCATGATAAAATCCTCAACATACAGCGTAACCCTGTTATCGGGTGCGTTGCTTAGCCTCGCATCACTGACTTTGCAGGCCCAAACCATCATTCCTTCACCACCAACGATTAACGCCAGAGGACACATCCTGATTGATTACACCACTGGCAGGGTGATCTCGTCCGAAAACGCCGATTCTCAGCTTGAACCTGCCAGTTTAACCAAAATGATGACCAGCTACCTGATTGGCACCGAGCTGAAAGCCGGTAATATCAAAAATGACGATCTAGTGGTGATCAGCGAAGCGGCTTGGGCGAAAAAATTCCCTGATTCATCAAAAATGTTTATCGAAGTGGGTAAAGAAGTCAGTGTCGAAGATTTAAACCGGGGAATTATCGTCCAGTCCGGTAACGATGCTTGTGTCGCCATGGCCGAGCATATTGCCGGTTCAGAAAGTGCTTTTGCTGATTTAATGAACGCCCATGCCAAACGTTTAGGCATGGAAGCTTCACACTTTGAAAATAGCCATGGTTTACACTCTGGCGAACATTATACCAGCCCTCGTGATATGGCCACTTTGGCTTCAGCCCTTATCCGTGATGTGCCAAAAGAATACGTCATCTATTCAGAAAAATCGTTTACCTTTAATGGTATTAAACAATATAACCGCAATGCCTTGTTATGGGATAACAGTCTTAATGTTGACGGTCTTAAAACCGGTTATCATTCAACAGCGGGTTATTCACTGGTCACATCAGCGACCAAAGGCGATATGCGTTTGATCTCAGTAGTCATGGGCACAGACAGCACCCGGGCACGTAAAGTCGAAAGCAAGAAACTGCTTAATTATGGGTTTAGATTTTTTGAGACTATCGTGCCTTATAAAGCCGGAAAAGTCTTCGCCACCCAGCGAATTTGGATGGGTGAGACCGAAGAGGTTGATTTAGGCATTTTAACCAGTGCACCAATCACCATTCCACGGGGTCAGCGTAAAAACCTTGAAGCCAACTTTAAGCTTGATAAAGAGCTCGAAGCCCCCATAGCCAAAGGTGATGTAGTCGGCCAGTTGCAAATTCAGCTTGATGGCGAAGACGTTGCCAGCTACCCGCTGGTTGCCCTGCAAGATGTCGCAGAAGGCGGCCTGTTTAGCCAGCTAGTTGATTACGTTAAACGCCAATTTAATTAGTCTGTGTTAAGTGTTTTGTTATGGGGTGCGCACCACCCATAACAACGCTCCGTAAGCACCGCATTTAACGACCCACCGGACCCTCCCGCCATTCGGCGAAGGCTAGTCAGTACTACATATCGGCCTGAGTGAGAAACACCCAACCCACCAGTATGCTTCCATCGACCTTAATTGACGACCGCCACCAAAGCCGAACAACACTTTGTTTATGTGATCTCTTTGTGCGTATCGGCTATAACCGTCAATTAAGGTAAAGTGGGCACGCAAGTTACAATGGAGCAGGAGCGTTTAACTTGGGGTCTTACCTGCGAATGACGGAGTAGTTTTATAGGTTATTAGATGCGGTGTTTAATGGGCGTTGTTTAAGAAGGTGGCTCCGTTTAAGGGCGTGAGGTTAGGTCTATCCCCCTACCATTACGCCTAATTTGTTGATATAATGCGCGCGAAAAATGATTGTATAGCGCCGCTTAATGTTAAGCGCCATTAATGAGAGTGCCTGAATGAAAAACCCGGTTAAAGATACTAAATTTGATGAATTGCTCGAATTCCCCTGTCAGATGAATTTTAAGATCATGGGACTGGCACAAGACACTTTAGTGAGCAAAATCGTTGAGGTTCTGCAACTTCATGCCCCCGGTGACTATTCACCCACCACCAAACCAAGCTCTAAAGGCACCTATTACTCGGTAAACGTTGGCGTAACAGTCACCAGTAAAGAGCATATCGAACTGCTTTATAACGAACTGGGCAATATTGATATTGTCCGTTACGTCCTGTGATCCCACACTGCTGGAGGGGCTGATGCCTCAACAAACCGAAGCTAACCAATTACCACTAGTGATCAGAAACCTGGGCCGTTACGCCTACGTACCGGTCTGGCAAGCAATGCAAGATCTTACCGATAAACGCAACGAAAATACCCCGGACGAAATCTGGGTTGTTGAACATGACCCGGTATTTACCCAAGGCCAGGCAGGTAAAGAAGAACACTTGCTGTTTCCCGGCGATATTGAGGTGGTCAAAGTTGACCGTGGCGGTCAGGTTACCTACCATGGTCCCGGACAGATTGTGGTTTATGTGCTGCTTAATCTCAAACGTCGTAAAATCGGCATTCGCGAGCTAGTCACCCATATTGAAAACGCAATTATCAATACCTTAAAGCATTACGACATCATAGCAGCGGCAAAACCCGATGCGCCCGGGGTCTATGTTGATGGCAAAAAAATCGCCTCACTGGGTTTGCGGGTTCGTAAAGGCTGTACCTTTCATGGTCTGGCATTAAATGTCGATATGGACCTTGAACCCTTTTCACGCATTAACCCCTGTGGTTATGCCGGATTAGAAATGATCCAGTGCCGGGACTTCACCAGCAGTGAAGCATTAGCACCGATTGAACAACAATTGGTCTCACATTTGTCAGACTTGTTACAAGCCTCTGAACTTATCTACACGACAGGATTGGACAATATTCATGAGTAAATCAGCGACAATACAATCTCCAGAGCCGACTAGTGGCAGCAAGTCTGCCCGCCTACAACCGGGCACAAAGTTACGTGACAGTGAAAAAATGGCCCTTATTCCAATTAAGGTGGTGCCTACCGAACGCTCGCAAATGTTAAAAAAACCTGACTGGCTAAAAATCAAGTTACCCAAGTCAACTGAAAAAATTCAGGCGATTAAACAAGCCATGCGTAAACACGGCCTACATTCGGTATGTGAAGAAGCTTCGTGCCCTAACCTGCCAGAGTGTTTTAATCACGGCACCGCGACTTTTATGATCCTCGGTGACATTTGTACCCGCCGCTGTCCATTTTGTGATGTCGGTCATGGCAAACCTTTACCCCCAAATGCACAAGAGCCAGAAAAACTGGCCCTGACCATTAAAGATATGAAACTCAAATATGTAGTGCTCACTTCCGTTGACCGAGATGATTTACGTGATGGTGGTGCCCAGCATTTTGCCGATTGTGTCAGACTGATTCGTCAGCACAACCCCGCTATCCGGATTGAAATCCTGGTCCCTGATTTTAAAGGGCGAATGGATAGAGCACTGGAAATTCTTGACAAAAATCCACCCGATGTCTTTAACCACAACCTTGAAACGGCACCTCATCTGTACAAAGAAGCCCGTCCAGGAGCCGACTATAAATGGTCGTTGGAGTTACTAAAACGCTTCAAAGCCCTTCACCCAGAGATACCCACCAAGTCGGGCCTGATGGTCGGTTTAGGTGAGACCAACGAAGACATCGTTGAGGTGTTAAAAGATTTACGTGAGCATAACGTTGATATGCTCACCATCGGTCAGTATCTGCAACCCAGCAAACACCATTTGGCCGTCAAACGTTATGTCAGCCCGGATGAATTTGGTGAGTTAAAACAGGCTGCTGACGAATTAGGTTTTGATAACGCTGCCTGTGGTCCTTTTGTTCGCTCGTCTTACCATGCGGATTTACAAGCATCAGGTCAAGTGGTTAGCTAGTAGTGACGGCCTTAGCACCACCAATAGAAGCGGCCTGTGCGCCGCGAATGCACTTTATAGTTACCATCAATCACGTTAAAAATCCGACCGATAACGGGAGCACCCTTTGAGCAATAAAATCGAAAAAGTTGTCATTCCGGTCGCGGGACTAGGCACCCGGATGCTACCGGCCACCAAAGCTATTCCTAAAGAAATGTTGCCCGTTGTGGACAAACCATTAATTCAATATGTGGTTAATGAGGCAATTGCGGCGGGGATCAAGCAAATCATTCTGGTCACCCATTCGAGTAAAAA
>JBLHHD010000303.1:0-4602 GCA_047614605.1 Alteromonadaceae bacterium | reverse complement strand
ATGGATTGGCGATTGCTTATGCACTGTTGGGTGTTTTCTATCGAGACAACCAAGTTGATAAACCTAAGAGTGTTGAGTATTTTACCCAGGCCAAAAAGCTGTGGGTTGAATTGACCCGAGATTGTCCGGGGTTTGTTGAGTATCAGCAGAATTTAGCTTTTGTTGAAAAGGCTTTGGGTGATGATGGGTGATGGTGGTACAAGAAAATGACAATTACCTAAAAATTATTAATTAATGCCTTTACATACGCTCACCGCTTAATGTCTTCTACTTTCTTTTTAACATTTTCAAAAGATGAATATTGCCCATTGACCAATTGCGTTTGCGCAACTTTTACACCTTGCGCCAACCGGTGATTAAGTTCATCAACAAAATCATCCCAAATCAAATGGCTACGAATAACCAAACAAAAGCCCGGACAAATGTCCGGGCTAAAGGTTGCTATCAGCTGATGGGATGAGTTTGAAACGGATAAAAAACCAGATTGATGAATGGTTAAGGTTGGATTCAGCGGATTGAACACATCGAATTTTCACCAAATACCCATAAAAACCCAAACCAGATAACTGCCGTTCGTGATCATCAAAAGCGTCATCTAACTCAAATTGAGTCAATTGTAAAAATTCAACGTTCATGTTTTGTATTTTGCAAGCACAGCCTCTAGAGGGACGGTTTTTAATTTACCTGCCTCATATGCATCAAGTCTTGACTCAGCTTCAGACGCCCACATGGCATCGATTTTTTATCGGGTGCATCCAGGCTGCTCAGCAACAACTCAACCCATTCAACCCTTGCAGCACAAGGTAAAGACAATACATCATCTACAATAGATGTATTGACATGGGCCATAATATTCACCGCACAATGGTTCGTGAAAAAATGATAACACGTTACACTCAGTGAATGAAACCCACAACCTGCGCACTGCCTGTCGAGATTGATATGACAAAATCATATCACCTTAATACACCGCTTTGTGGTGCCAAGAACACCTGCTTATCTAAGCTGCAATTTTGCCCATTCCAGCTTTAATTGCATTGTTGTCGAAGGTATAAATGGCCATATCTGAATCACCAATACTTTGAGATAATGCGATAATGCGATAATCACTGAAATCTGCTGAACATTCTTTGTATCGCTTTAAAGCGTTATCAACCGCTGTCATATTTTGAACAGAAAATGTGCCTGAGTACAATAACACTTCCACTCAATGGACTATCTGATCTTTACCAATACCGTACAGGCGCATTAAGACCCCCATGGTTTCGATTAAAACCGGGATCGTCACCAGCGCCTTAAAGCCGCTCGATTCAATTAACTTGGTTGCGATGGCCGTTTGGGTTTTATCATCCCTTGCGATGTATCGAACTAATACATTGGTATCAATGCTACAGAGCTTTGTGCTTGTCACTCGCCATCTCCCCCGATTGCATCATTCATCTGCTCAACGGTATAGGCCACTTTGGGTTTGGCGACCAGTCCCTTAAGGCTGGTAACGTCATAATTACTGATAATGACTTCAAACACATTATCCCCTTTGTCAGACTTTACCTATTTTAATATTGCACCAGCACCAGCACCCACCCCTGATGCTTCACGTACATCTTTAGGCACGGTTGTCTGAAATTTCTGTGTCACTGTTGAAATACTCATTGCAGGCTCCAAGTTCATTACCTTGATATATTGCATTACTTTAGCCTGTAGGTAATGCCATTTATACATGCATTATCAACATGCTTTTACCGGCTCAAATCAAAGGGTCTGGTTATTCAGCCAACCACCTGAGTATAAAAAGCCACTTCAATGTCACCCAGCGGATCTTTATGCATGTCGGTTTTAACGTAGCTCATGCCAAGTTTTTTCATTATGTTGATTGAAGCTTTATTATCCGGTATGGCGATGGCGCTAAATTGTTTGACTTTACCGATGGCAGCTAACGCGGTTTTAATCGCAGCGGCCGCTTCTGTGGCATAACCTTTGCCCCAGGCGGCTTGTTTGAAACGCCAGCCCAGTTCAAGGTTTTCGAGTTCGGGGTTATCGCCGAAAAAATCCATGGGACGAACCAATACCCAGCCAATAAACTGCTGGGTTGCTGTGACGATGACTTTGTGAATTCCCCAACCCTTTTCTTTGTCAGTGTAGCTTTGCATTCGTGGGATCCAACGCTCGATAATGTCTTTCATAGTGGCGGTTATACCCCCTGAAACATAACGCATCACTTCAACATCTTGATCGAGCTCGAACAGCAGTTGCGCATCGTCAGCGGTCATTGGTGTAAAGCTTAATCGTTGTGAGTCGGCTATTTTCATTGAATTTATCTCCTTGGTTACAGTAGGGCATATGTTACGTTTTATTTGCTTTTATCGCGAGTTTTTTTCGACGATTGGCTTGTTAGAGGGCGATGCAAGCCCGTTGATACAAAAGTGGTTAGTTTTTGTCCAAAAATGAATAACACTAGGAGATATTGTGTTGTTAAACTGCCGCTTGAGCAATTAAATAAAGATAGAGATAAGGATAAGGATAAGGATAAGGATAAGGATTTATGATGAAATCAATTTCGTTAAGTGGACTTTCGTTAAATATACTCGGTTTGGCTTTATTGGTCGGTTGTGGTGGTGGTTCAACCCCTGCTAATACCAGCCCACCGACGTCAACACCTCCACCGGCTAGCGTATCGCTTAATACTGAGTTTTATGGGATATGCAGCGCTGCTGATTTGATTTTTGTTGCAGTAACTAAAGATACCGTGACGACATTCATTTTTGACTCGGATGAAGGCTGCTATGAAGCGGGTTTGTTTCAGGTCGATGCCAGTACGGCCACCACATTAACACTTTTGGAGACGATATCGCTAGATCCCACACCCGCTTGTGAGGTTAATAACGGGGTTAATAGTATTACAGCCGAGCTGGCGCTTGCTTGGTTGCCGCCACAGGCGATTGATGGTTGGCAAGATGGTCCATTGAACTGCTCAAGTGCTCTTCATCGTGACAGAGCGCCGGATGTTGGGTTAACACCAGCTAATTTTAATGCCGCTGGTTTGATCACCGATGGTCATAGTGATTTAACCGTTGGTGAATCACAGTGGGTTGATATTCAGTCACTTAAACTGACATTTAACTAATCGAAATTCAGGTCACTTGGGGATAAAACTAGAGTCGGCACCCAGTGCCGACTTGACAAATCTGCAAAAAGTCCCAATATCACTTGAATGATAAATATCAGCAATACCTCCCCATCGTTTGCCAGCCCTATCCTCAGCGCTTGTACTTTTACGGCCATTTTGTGGATGATTAAATTGTTCGAAGTGGTTTTTGGCTGGGATCTACTCAGTTTGGGTGTTTATCCCCAACAAGCCAGTGGTTTGATTGGCATTATCACCGCACCACTTATTCACGGTTCGTGGGAGCATCTGGCCAGTAATACCCTGTCAGTTATGCTGCTGGGGGCTATTTTGCTTTATGGCTACCCCAAATCTTGCTGGTGGACAGTGGCTTTAATTTGGCTATTATCAGGTATTGGCGTGTGGGTGTTTGGCCGCCCTAGCTATCATATCGGTGCCAGTGGCTTAACTCACGGGGTGTTTTTCTATTTGCTCATTAGTGGCATTTTACGTCGTGATAAACTCTCGGCTGCCTTGTTGATGGTCGCCTTTTATATGTATGGCGGTATGTTGATGACTATATTGCCCCGTGAAGTGGGTATTTCGTTTGAATACCACTTGTTTGGTGGTTTGTCCGGGGTGTTGTGTGCGGTGTTATTTCGCCATTGGGACCCCCGTTTAGCCGAAAAAACTTACGCCTGGGAGAATGAATCTGACAAAGATGAAAGTACTGATAAGGTCGAGGAAGATCATTCTTTGATTGGTGACTTGTGGCAACAAGAGCCATCAGCCCAAGCGCCATTAGCACAAGAGCAAGAGTCATTATCTTCTGAGCAAGTACCAGAGGGTGAAAATAGGGAGCAAAATCTAACCACAAAAGATTAGTTCACAATTGAATACCTTTGGCGTGATGCATCCTTCTCAAGCCCATTATATTTCATCAATTTCGGGGCGTTAATGATGACGACGTACCCAGCCCCTACTGACTCCAAAATACCATTGTTGACTTAATTGAAGGCTCACCTTACCAGCTCGACTGGCGAGTGTATATGGACAGTTATGTCTTCGGGTGGACCCCATGGCAAGAGGGCGGCGTCAGACCTGTTGACGCTTATCCTTATGTGCTCAAACATAACCCATTTTCATCTTATCAAAACATTATCAGCAATAAAAAGCGCGGGCAAACAATTGATAATGAAGCCAGATTTTACCGGGATTTACTTAATGGCGACTTTCCAGCTTACGCCTGGTTCACCCCTAATATGTGGAATGATGGTCATTATCTACTGGGCAGCACAGACAATGATTTAAAAGGTGAGCGAGCACCCACTTTGGTTGATCAGCAAGCAAACTGGCTTAAGTTGATCAGCAAGCAAACTGGCTTAAGTTGTTTTTTGATGGTTTAAATTCCCCCGGTACTAACAGTCAATTACCCGCCAACACTTTGGTCGTTGTCACTTATGATGAAGCTGACTTTGAGGCCGATTTTGATACCAAGG
>JBLHHD010000302.1:0-4631 GCA_047614605.1 Alteromonadaceae bacterium | reverse complement strand
ATTAGCTCCTGATTTTCTTTATCTATCAATAACTTGCCTTTACACACGGGGCACGCGATGATTTCAAGAAGTTGTTTGTCAAATGCCATAGTTTTTATTACCTATTGTTAAAGTTCGGTTATCAAAAGTGCCTTAATCCGGGTTAAAATTTGTTGTTCAAATGCTGTTGGTAAGCGGGCATCGACTGGCAAATACCACCAGTTGGGCCGGGCGAAAGCCTGGCATTTGACTGCATCTTTTTCGGTCATTAGCACTGGCTCGTCGCCAAACGCTGCAAAATCGTTGAGAGTAAAATGATGGTGATCAGCATATGGCGTAAAGCTGCTTAATTCAAAACCCTGTGCCATCACCGTATGTTTAAAACGTGTCGGATTACCAATACCGCAAACCCCATTAAACCAATGACCGGCTTTCATATCACTCTTATTATCACTCTTATTATCACTACCAGTGGCTTTTACCTGCACTGGTAAACTGGCGGCCAGTTCGAAGCTGACCTCACCTTCGTGATGGCCATTGTAAATAACATAATCGACTTTGTTAAGGCGGTTTTTTAACTCACGTAACGGCCCAACGGGCATCAACCAGCCATTACCAAACTGGCGAGCGGCATCAACAATCGCCACTTCAATGTCTCTTTGCAGGCGATAATGCTGCATTCCATCATCACTGATGATCAGCTGACAATCGAATTGTTCAATCAGCGCTTGACAATTTTTCACCCGATCAGGACCCACAACCACGGGGCAACCAGTGCGTTTGTGAATGAGCACAGGCTCATCGCCAAACTTGCTGGTATCCAGGCTATTATCAACCGCGATAGGGTATTGGTCAGATTTACCGCCATATCCCCGGCTTATCACCCCAACCTTGATATTGTTGGCTTGTAACCGTTCGACGAGCCAAATAGCAAAAGGGGTTTTACCATTGCCGCCAACACTAATATTGCCAACAATGACCACCGGACGGGCGACTTTAAAAGACTTTAACACACCAAGTTTAAACAGTAATCGACGTAAAAACGCCACCACCATAAACAGAAAACTCAGCGGTAGTAACAGATAATTGAGCGGCGAACTGTTATACCAGCCCTGCTCTATCCATTTCATTTAGCGTCTCCTGCTTGCTCGCCAAACTGCATGGTGTATAACGATTCGTAAATGCCTTTGTTGGCCAATAATTGCAGGTGAGTGCCCTGCTCGACAATTTTACCCGCTTCGATAACGACAATTTTATCGGCGTTTTCGATGGTCGATAAACGATGAGCAATGACTATACTGGTGCGGTTCTTTTGTAATTCGTCCAGCGCATCTTGAATGACTTTCTCCGATTCGGTATCCAGTGCCGATGTCGCTTCATCCAAAATAAGAATGGGCGCATCACGCAGCAAAGCCCGGGCAATGGCGATACGCTGGCGTTGTCCGCCGGATAACATCACCCCATTCTCGCCCACCATGGTCTTTAGCCCTTCAGGCATCTCATTAACAAACTCCATCACATGGGCTTTGGTTGCCACATCCAGCAATTGTTGTTCGGTCACTTCGCCTTCAAATCCATAGCTGATATTGTTGGCAATAGTGTCATTAAACAGCACTACTTGTTGTGATACGACGGCAAATTGTTTGCGTAGAGCTGTCAGTGTGAAGTCACACACATCAATATCGTCGATACAAATACTGCCGCTGTCGATGTTGTAATAACGTGGCAGCAAGTTAGAAATGGTCGATTTACCACTGCCGGAGCGTCCAACAAAAGCCACGGTCGTACCCGCTTTGATGGTGAGGTTAAGGTGATTGAAAATCGCTTGTTTTTTACTAGGGTAAGTAAAACAGACATCCTTTAACACCACTTCTCCTTTAACTCGCGGTGGTGTTAATGTGCCCTGATCTTGCTCTATTGGTTCATCAATGGTTTTAAATACACTAACGCAAGCTGACATACCACGCTGAAACTCGCTATTAACGGTTGTGAGCTGTTTTAGCGGTCTTAACAGCATGATCATCGCGGTAATAATACTCATAAAAGTGCCGGTAGAAATGGTATCGAGTACCCCGGGCACACCAGCTAAATAAACCACCACCGCCAGGGCAAAAGAAGCAATGATTTGAATCAGCGACACGCTGATGGATTTGGTGGATTCCATTTTCATTTTTTGCTGGCGATTATATTTATTAATTTTGCCAAACCGCTGGTTTTCGATGGTTTGTCCGCCAAACCCCAAAATCACCTTGTGGCCTCGGATCATCTGCTCGGCGCTTTGCGTAACATCACCCATAGAGGCTTGAATAGATTGACTTATTTTACGAAAACGTTTGGTCACATAAGTGACGATAACTGCAATAAATGGCACCAGCAGTAAAAATATCGCCGACAAACGCCAGCTTTGATAAAACATAAACCCCAGTAAACCAATCACAAAAGCGCCTTCTCGGATCAGCACGATCAGCGCTTTACTACAGGCGTTTTGAATTTGTTCGGTATCAAAGGTGATTTTGGAGATTAAGCTACCAGCAGAGGTTTGATCATGAAATGACACTGGCAGCAGTACAATGCGTTCAAACAATTGTTTACGCAAGGTTTGCACAATATTGGTGCCCACCCAGTTTAGGAAATAGATCGAAAAGAAATTACAAAAACCGCGCAAAATAAATGCACCAACCACAAAAAATGGCGCGACAGCGAAAAAGTCAGTATCCCGGTTGGTTAACCCGTCATCGATAAAAGGTTGTAGTTTGGAGATAAAAGTCACATCAATAGCAGCGTAACCCAACATGCCTAAAGCGGCGACAGATAAAGCGGCTTTATAGTCTCTGGAATAACCCAGCAGTCGTCTGAATGTTTGATTGTAATTTGTTGTTGTCATAAGTCTCTATTTTTACAGGGTCCTTTTAAAACCGGCTTAAGCGCACCCGAAGCAGAAAAACGCTGTTATTTTACGTGTTTAATACGGGCTTATCCAGCGCTCATCGACAATCATCGACATTTCCCCTCCAGAGTCCCTCATCAGTGCCAAAAACAACTCGCTAAAAGACCGTTGAAACAGGAAGTAATGCATAAGTATCAAATGATTAGCAAGGACTATGCTGTTAAATAGCCAACAATTTGCTAAGGTCAAAGTATGACTAAATATATAGCTGTAATAATACATATCCGTCATACTTGCAAGCTTAAACATTACCGGACCTGATATGAAATACCCCCCCTTGGCATTCAGACATTTTCAAAAATCATTGAAGAAAAGCCGCTATATAATCATAAAACAACTCTGGTTTATGATTTACTACAACAAGGGGCTGTCTGCTTTTTAAGTAGACCCCGCCGTTTTGGTAAATCGTTATTAATAGCTACTTTCGAAGCGCTGTTTAATGGACACAAAGACCGGTTTAATGGCTTGCGATAGCCGATACCGAATACGACGTTGCTGTTCATCTGGTTATTTCAATAGCATTTTCAAAACCATTACCAACGGCAATAATAGACAAAACAGATTATACAATCAGGCATAACAGCGCGAATAAAGAATCAGCGACGCGCTACACTATCCTTGATTTAGAAATACTATAACGAAAGTCACGACTGCTACTTTGATGGTCATTTTTTTGCCCTTAGCAAGTCAGTGTTTTTTGTAACAACATTTTGATCTTTATTGTTTTTCTCCGGGCTGTCAGCAGATGAATCAAAGCTCAATTTTGTGCTAAACTGCCGCGACAAAAATATCATTCTAACAACCCTATATGGAGGTCTGCATGAAAAGAACACTGGGAGCGATTCTCACCTTTTGTTCATTGGCAGTACACGCTGGCGACACGACGACAAAACTTGATGACTGGCATACCTATGCCAACTATAAAGATGTGGTTACGACTCACGTTCATTTGGATATTGCCCTTGATTTTGAACATAAACAAATCAAAGGTTCTATTGCTCACCGTTTAAAGTACCTGAATAAGTCAACCGACAAATTGATTTTGGATACCCGGGATTTAGATATTCATGGCTCTGAAGTTATGGTTAACGGCCATTGGCAAAAAACGCCGTTTACCCTGGCAGATCGCGATGACATTTTGGGAAGTAAACTCACCATCACCCTGCCCCATGGTACAACCAATGTGCGGGTCAATTATAACTCCCGTCCTGAAGCATCTGGTTTGCAGTGGTTAACACCTGCACAAACAGCCGGTAAAAAGCTGCCTTATATGTTCAGTCAGTCGCAAGCAATCCATGCTCGCAGCTGGATGCCAATTCAAGATACGCCAGCGATGCGCGTAACCTACAGCGCCGATGTTAAAACACCAACAAACCTGCGCCCGGTGATGAGTGCTGATAACAATCCTAAGTGGAATGCCTCAGGTCACTACAGCTTTAAAATGCCTCAGGCTATTCCGCCTTATTTGATTGCTATTGCCGCTGGTAATATCCATCACAAAAAAATGTCTAAACAAACTGCGATTTATTCAGAGCCACAAATGCTCGATGCAGCGGCCAGCGAATTTGAAGATACTCAAGCGATGATCGAAACCACCGAAAAACTCTTTGGTGCTTATCGCTGGGGTCAATATGACTTATTGATTTTGCCACCGTCGTTTCCGATGGGCGGCATGGAAAACCCTCGTTTGTCATTTATTACCCCT
>JBLHHD010000301.1:0-4636 GCA_047614605.1 Alteromonadaceae bacterium | reverse complement strand
GGCCGAACCGACTTATTTATCAATGCCTGGAAAAAAGTCGCCCGAAGGGTAAGAAATAACACCAATTTCACTAAAGAAGCCTGTGCCAGAGATTTTGATTTTTTTGGCTGATAGGTAACAACCTCACCCACCCGGTCTGATTACCTGTTACTTCTATTTTAGTACATGACAATGCTCAAAAAAACCGCCGAACTGAATAATGGCGTAACAATGTTATAAACGCGTTACGGCCCAGAGTAGCACGGACGCAAGATGTATCTGTGTTGCAAGTATTTCGGCCGATTTGAACACCAGCCAAGCGGCATCTGGATCACCAGACACGATTTACTCGGTAGCATTCAAATTTGAAATGCGTTTGTGGTGACGGCGTAACGAGATACCGTTTTTCATTAGTGATACCACAGCAATTTAAGGTCGAAACTGACTAAAAGGCAGGTTAATACTTTTAATGCATTAGCCGCCCTTCTCCTTAACCGCCTTGCGAATAATCGCTTTTAACAAGCTAGCTTGCACAACCTGGTCTTTGCTCTGTAATAGCGCTTCTATCATATTATCCAGGCCTTCATCAGTGCCAAGTAACCCCTCAAACCATTGATTTAATCGCACCGCGCTATTAGCAATCGGTTTTTTCGGCGCTTGAGCTAAAATCGCCTCAATTACCCGCGCCATATCCGGGTCATCCGGCGCTGGCAAATGAGCAACAAAGGAGCTTTCTTTACCACATCGGCGCAACCACTCCAGCCAGTCTGCGGCTTCAGCTTCAGCTTCAGGGTATTTCATACGAACCAATGCTTCACCCAACAAATAATATTCATGGGCCAAACTGGTATTACTGGTACCTGGGTTATCAGTATTTACCGTCATCCGTAAACGTCGTTGCCATTGTCCATTCTCATCAAAAGCCATATTAAAAATAGGATGTTCTTCGAGCCGGCTCATCGAACCAATACTTAAATTTGAAGAAGGATTTGTCTCAACAATCATCTGACGATCAATGACCCGTTGCTGCATCAATTGCTGCATTTTTTGACAAACAGCAATCCAGTCCTCAGTGTTATCCTCCATATCAACCAAATACAGCTTGTCACCTTCGGCGCGTGTTGCTTTACTATACCAATATTGTTTCAAACCGTTCAAAGGTGGGTTTTTGCCAACTTTAGCGCAAACGGCTTTAACAATTGCACTACCAATCCGATCCCACCGCCATGCGGCAGCACTATGATCAGCCAAAGGCTTAAACTTAATTTCGTTGCCAACCATCTGCACAGAATCCGGATTCAACTGTCGTAACTGCCACACATTCCACAATGGCAACGGACTGAGACTAGAATCTGATTTGCGCTGATAGATCTCTCGTCCAAGGCATTCGATCTGACTTTCAACCTGCAACTTGGTTAACAAATTATCACCTGGCCCTAAATAATGATAAATCCATACCAGTGTATCCAGCCACTCCTGCTTTGGCATTAACATTTGTGCACCCGTTTGTTGTAACCACACCTGGGGAGCCAATCCTAAAGCCAAACCATGACCAATCCTATCGCCTGGTTGCGGATTGAGAAATTCCAACACCTCATCAATTGCCCTAAGCCCAGACAGCAAATGGCGAAACTCCTCCCCCACATGATAGGTCATACCCAAACGGCGATGTTTCACCAACCGTTTAATGGCCTTATGTAACTTTCGATTGTCATTGGCAAAACTGTCAAACCGTTCAGGCACACGAATTTCAATCGGTGCATCCCGCAAAAAACGAAAAATAGGCGCAAAAACCTCAGGGGGTGTGACCAACTCAAGATTCGCCGCATCAATACCGACAATAAAAGGGCAGATCACCGATGAGGTTTGCATCAAATAAAACAAATGAAAAGCTTCTCGTTGATAAATGCTCCGTTGTTGATAATAACGAGCCTTAATACTCACACTGTCAACGCATTGCTTTGGGGTTGTTTGTGTTTTAATAAAATGAATAATCAATCCAAATTTTTTTATCCTGCTCCCTTGTTCTACACCTCTGGCAAATGCCTCCAGCCAGGGCATTAAACTTTTGCTCTTTTTTGTGGGTGGCGCAATCCGACCTTCAAGTACTTCAAGCCCCCGCCAGTGACTCACCCGCTCAAATGCCGCGCCGGCATTTTCTCTGGCACTGGCATTAATCGGATTTCGCTGATTACTGTCAAAGGACTGTTTAAAATGACCCAACCCCGTAGTACGGCCTTGCTGAACACCTAATTGCCAATGGTGGGTTTGGGCAATTAGGTGTCTAAATAATGACCGATGCAAAAAATGAATGGTTGAACCCTCACCACTTCGGTTTAACGGCTGGTCGGTAACGCTAGTATCATCATTCGTATTAAGAGGGGTTTGAATAAGTGCCAAATGTACTGCCAAATGGAATTTTGACAGATAATCTCTTCGGGCTGTGGGCGTTTTTAACGGTTCGTAAATCTCACTGTCAAAAAAGACTGGCCAATGAGCCTGACGCCATGGATCCAGCCAATAATATAACCCTAGCAACTTTTCATCGTTGTGGTGAAAAAGTGTCCGATAGGCTGTCTTAGTTAACGTCTGAGAACTTAATTTAACAATCACCTTATTAAAAAGTTCGTCATATTGACGCTCAAAAAAATTTATTTCATACCTGTTTTTTGAAAAATACAATCGATCCAATATTTGATGACGTCTTCGTCCTTTCTCTGCTTTAATCACCACATTTGCACGGGCCAAAGCAGTGGCTAATGCCAATGTGCGAGCCACTAAACGAGCAAAACGCAGTAATCGCCAATCAGCCAAAGAGAATGTTTTAGGCTTGCTATTAACTCGCCTTAACAAGTACTCTGCCCAATTGTTTTCGGTGGCATGAATAGAATTCAGGTGGAGGTGTCCTTCACTCAACCCCCTGTCAACCACATGCCATACACCCGGAGCATTAGAGGGCAACAGGTTCATTGACTCGGGCTGCCTCAACACGTTTTGCAGCTGCTTATCACCATTAGCAACCCCACGCACATAAAAGTGTTGGATCATAAACGCCAGTGGCATACGCAAGCCCAACGCATGGAGTTCGAGCATATGTTGTCTTTTAATCACTACCTTACCGCCAACCCATAATAAGTAGCGTTTGGACAAATAATCAAACACTTCAATTAAATTGTAACCTTGTGGCATCGCCAAACTACGATTTAAGGTCGACCATTTGACACCAACGGGTTTGCCAGGGTCTGGCTGTTTTGACAAAGCCATCACTTCATCAATATTATCCAGCGAATAGGTCGGTAATTGTTGCAATAACCAGTCACGTTGCTGGGTCGAACCAAAAATCTGGTATGATACAACTGCCGATGGCGTAAGCGTTAGCCATACTTATGCGCTTGAAGGTCAAAACAACGTAATACTAACCATCACTGATGATGCAGGTGCAACCGACAGCATCGCTGTAATGGTTAACGTGGCTGATTTGCCAGACCAACCGTGGGTAAACGAATTCCATTATGACAATGCCAGTTCGGATAAGAACGAAGGAATTGAAATTGCCGGTGCCGCTGGTACTGATTTAAGTGGCTGGACTATCGTTGCTTATAACGGCTCTAACGGAACGGTTTACAAAACGGTTAACCTATCAGGTGTCATTGCTGACCAACAAGGTGGTTTTGGTACGCTTTACTTCTCTATCGGTGGTCTGCAAAATGGCGCACCAGATGGTTTTGCCCTGGTTAACAATGGCGGCGTGATTGTTCAGTTCTTAAGTTATGAAGGGACAGCGACATCAGGCATAGCAGCGGGCATGAGTTCAAACGATGTTGGCGTCAGAGAAGTGTCTTCAACGCCTCTTGGTTACTCACTGCAACTGGCAGGTGAAGGTACGCAGTACAGCGACTTTAGCTGGCAAGCCGCTGCTCTTAGCACCTCTGGTGAAGTAAACAACGGCCAAACCCTCGGTTATCCAAACGAGTTGCCAGTAGCCGCTTTCACAGCAGCCTGTCATGGCGTTAACTGCTTGTTTGATGCCAGTGCCAGCACAGATGCAGATGCAGATGTTGGCCAAATTAACCGCTGGGCATGACGGTTTTAATAAACCTTATTTGTTGAGCGTTTAAACTAAAAAGCCCGGCTTATATGCCGGGCTTTTTTATTGCTTAGAATACTTTTGGCAGACTATTGCCCTGTTAAACAGATCCTCTGTGCTGTAACGACATCCCGGCACAAATGCTTGGGGCGGGACGAAGAAATGATCCCGCAGAAGAACGAATGGTGTACAAATACTTGAAGCTGAACGAGGAAATGATCCCGCAGAAGAATGAACGGGGTACAATTCACTTGACCCAACCTCCCGTATTCAATTTGTATTTTGAGCCATCTTTACCTTCGTGTGCTGAAATTCAACAACACAAGGATAACTAAAAGCACCAAAACCAACGATCTTTCAGGGTTTGGTATAATCCATTGGCAGCGTAGCTATAATCTGTATAATACCCCAATAACAACCATCAAAAAGTCTTACGCCCCATGCCAGCTGTAACAATTCCAGAGAGTTTAAAACAGGCCCTACAAAACCGCACGCTGGTGCCTTTTGTTGGCGCAGGTGTGTCTATGTCGGTTTTAAGCAAAGACACTGGCAAATCGCTATTGCCCAGCT
>JBLHHD010000300.1:0-4648 GCA_047614605.1 Alteromonadaceae bacterium | reverse complement strand
GTAGAAAAGGCTCAACGTGGCATTGTTTATGTTGACGAAATCGACAAGATTTCGCGTAAATCAGAAAATCCGTCAATTACCCGTGATGTTTCCGGTGAGGGTGTTCAACAAGCCTTACTGAAACTGATTGAAGGGACTATTGCTTCAGTACCTCCTCAAGGTGGTCGTAAACACCCTCAACAAGAGTTCTTGCAGGTCGATACCTCCAAGATATTGTTTATCTGTGGTGGTGCGTTTGCTGGATTGGATAAGGTCATTGAACAACGCAGTTTGACGGGCACCGGTATTGGTTTTGGCGCAACAGTTAAAGGCGCCGATAATACCAAGACACTGACTGAAAACATCGCCAATGTTGAACCACAGGATCTGATCAAATACGGGCTTATTCCTGAGTTCATTGGTCGTTTGCCAGTAGTTGCTACATTGACCGAGTTAGATTTGTCAGCCTTGATGCAAATTCTTCATGAACCGAAGAATGCGATCACCAAGCAGTTTAATGCTTTATTCTCAATGGATGGCGTTGAATTGGAGTTTCGTGAAGATGCCTTGGCGGCTATTGCAGCCAAAGCGATGGAACGAAAAACCGGTGCTCGGGGTTTACGCTCTATTGTTGAGCATATCTTGCTTGATACCATGTACGAATTGCCTTCAATGGAAGATGTGACCAAAGTGGTTATTGATGAAGGTGTGATCAAAGGTGAGTCTGATCCTATTTTGATTTATCAAAGCAACATCGAAAACAAAGCAGTTTCTGAATAGAAACAATAAATGGGGTCAGAATCCTGACCCCGTTATACTACCTCCCGAGTAAACTCACTTTCATTATTATTGACATTGTAATGCACTTTGATGGCCTGATATAAGGCGCGGCCGGCTGTATCAATAAATTCTTATGATGGTAGTTTAATGGCACTTTGGTGATCTCTGTTGACAGGGCTACACCAATACTAATGGTCAGGTGTTTGTTGATGGGGGAGTGCGAGTGAAGTATTTCTAGCTCGCGAATGGTACTGAGTATAATATCGATCACCGCATTACAATTTTCTTTATTCGAGTCGGCCAATACCAGCACCAATTCTTCTCCACCATAACGGGCGACAATATCGCTGGAGCGATTGATTTTTTATCACCAGCCTGATGGCCGTAGTTGTCGTTGTAAGGTTTAAAGTAATCAATATCACACATCAACAGGGTAATGGGTTGCTGATTACGTTGCATCCGCGACCAATTTGTGGCAATAAAAGGATTAAAGGCACGGCGGTTAGCTATCTTGGTTAATACCAATTACATTAACTCACTAAGCTATTTTGCTTGTTAAAATGGCCACTGACTGCGTTGTTAATTTTGTATGTAGAGCAACTATATACGGCAATTAACACCTTGCCATTGACCATTTTCCCTGCCCAAAATTTAGCTCATTGAATTAATGTAACTGGTATAAGTCATCTGTTAACACCAGCTTTTCAAGTTCGGCTTCTTGGGTATTGACTGTGGTGATCAGCTGATTAAAGTCTTCGGTCAGATTACTCAGTTCGGTAACCAAGGCAATCGCATCAAATATGGGACAATAGCTGAAGCCAGTATTTTTCATCCCAGCCAGCGATTTGTCTCTTCATTTTTATCCCTATTTTTTGCGATCTGTCTGACTTAAGACGATTCAGCGCAATTCGCCGAAAGGTGGATAAATTTTCTGCCGCATGGCCCATCCTGACTCGACAATCATCTTCATTAAAGGCGACAGCCAATACCCAATGCAATCCGGTTTTTACTGATCAATGGTCTCGAATAACCCGCTCCATCTTTGCAGCATCATCCGATTTTATACTGCTGATGTCATATCTCACTGCTTCACTCCAGCGCCCATCAACAAACCTTTTTGCGCTGATTTTTTATGATGCTGGCAATCAAGCTCGCCAATTTGTTTGAGTGTGCATCGCGTCAGCGGTCACAATACCTCCAGCGATATCTATCCTATCCAGAAGCTTAGGCAGCGCAGATCGTCATAAAGAAAATATTATCTAAAGAATGTGTCGTTCGACCTGGTACTCTTGGATCATCAATTGTTGAAAAGTACGGCATAAGATGGGGTTTGGTTTTTATCGGATATGGGGAATCTAACCTTATTTCTGCCTAAAAAGCAGTAATCGATCAAAACGGGGGGATCAGTCAACACGTTTCTTTAATAGGCTGACCAAGTGTTTGATTATTGCTCTGATTGATCGTTATTAAGACAAATATCCTGTAATGTAATCAGTGCCCTTTTTGATGCGATACCCTTGTTACCTGACCTCCTTGATGTTGATTTTATTGTGGTTATAGTCCTGCTTAAAATAAGGGGTTAATTCGTCGGCGAACCATTGCAAGGCATTTTCAACCAGTAAGGGGATACCACTGCCAAGGGCGCATAAAGAGCCGTGTTTTAAGGTTTCGAGCAAGTCATCAAACAGTTCGCGGTCGAGTTTCTTTTCGTCATTAATCGCCAGTTGCAGCATCTCTTTACCCCGGGTTGAGCCAATGCGGCAGGGGAAACATTTACCACAAGACTCCGCTTCGGTAAATTCGAATAAATGCCGCAGGTAATCAATGATCGGGGTGGTTTCACCAATGCCGATAATACTGGCGTGACCGAGCAGAAAACCAGCCTCGGCAAAAGATTCAAAATCAATAGTTAGCTGGTCAATCTGGCTGACCGGCACCAAGCCACCGAGTGGGCCACCAATATGTAAGGCTTTGATGGGTGTACAGAATCCGCCAGCTTGTTTAACCACATCAGCTAATGGAGTGCCCATTTCAACCTCATAAATACCCGGTTTGTTAAAAAAGCTATCCAGTGACAATAACTTCGTACCTGCCGATCGGCCTTTGCCCATCGCTTTAAAAGCGTCGGGTCCGTTATTTAAAATCCAGTGAATACTAGAGAAGGTTTCGACATTATTTAATGCCGTCAGCTTGCCGTATAAACCACTTTGTGCCGGGAAGGGCGGTCTGACCGAAACTACCGGACGTTGGCCTTCGATGGAGCGAATTAACGCCGTTTCTTCACCGCATATATAGGCACCGGCCCCTTCAATGATTTTAAAACTGAACGGCCAATCTTGTCCGTCTCGTTGTTGATTGAGTAAAGGGTTACCCGCAGAGTCTGTCAGTACATTCAGCTCATCGATTGCTTGTTGGCAAACTCTGATTGAATCGGGATACTCTTGGCGGATATATAAAATCCCTTGTTGAGCACCGGTTAACCAACCAGCCATCAACATGCCAAATAAAACACTGTGGGGGTTTTCTTCGAGCAGGTAGCGATCACTAAAAGCGCCCGGATCACCTTCATCGGCATTACAGATAATATATTTTTCATCGCCACTTTTACCCGCTTCAAGGCAGGTTTGCCATTTAACACCAGTGGGGAAGCCCGCACCGCCACGTCCGCGCAAACCGGAGTCGGTAATTTGCTGCAGTAACAACTGGCCTTTAAACTGGCTGATCCGATCACTGAACAATTGGTAATAGGCATTTAAATCAGTAACCAGTGTGGTGAGTATAGGTTGCTCTGACATGCACTCAACATAAATAGAATCATCTTGAGAGGGAATGTGTTGGCCCAAGATAGCGTCAAGTTGTTCGATATCATTGCCGCTGTAACAGATGCCGTCGACTTTAAACGAACTGTTACGGCTACAGCGTCCCATGCAGGTAATGGTGCCAATGTCGTCTGGGCTTAAATGCTGTTCTAGTTGTTGGCGCACATTATCTTGAGTTTGGGCGTAGCAGCAGGATGAGCCGTTACAGATGTAGGCTTTTTTATCCGCATGACCCCCTTCGATAAAATCATAAAAAGAGGCGGTGCCCTTAACCGTTGATTCACCCACCAAATGTTTTTTAGCAAGGGCTTTACGCCCTTGTGGGGTTTTGGATGTCGGGTCTTTAACTAAAGATTCAAATAAACTGTTGCCGATGCCCTGACGGTGGGCGAGGTGATTGAGATTTTTAGACATAATTTATCTTCTTCTATGGGTTATTTATCGCTATTTAAGTCGCCACTGTCCGTGATAAACATTAAAACCGATTAAGGTTAAATCAAATCGCTGGGCCGCTGTTATAGCCAAACTCGAAGGCGCACCAACCGCAATAAGAACAGGATACCCTGCTATCACCGCCTTTTGTACTAATTCGTAGCTGACCCGACCACTGACAAGCAATACCTGTTGACTCGTTGAGCTGATATTTTGCTGAATAAGTCCAGCCCCAATGACTTTATCGACCGCATTGTGACGACCTACATCTTCCTTGATAATGCGTAATTGATAAGTAAAGTCAAATAAAGCGGCCCCGTGTACCCCGCCGATTTGAGCAAATAATGGCTGATGTTCAGTCAGTTTTGCCGGTAATGCCTTGATTTGACTGCTATCAAGCCAGTTGGGGGTTATTAAGGGGGGGTAAGCATTTTTAGCTCCAGCGATTTTAACGAGGTTTTACCGCAAATCCCGCAACTCGATTGAGTAACCAATTGGCGTTGCAAGTCTGCCATATCTGGTTGTATCCCGGGGCGTAACTGCACCGTCAGTGGATTGTCGAGAATAACATTATCCTCATCTTTGCTGATGTGCTTAACCTCATCAACATGGCTGATTTGCCCTTCGCATAGCAACAG
>JBLHHD010000299.1:0-4649 GCA_047614605.1 Alteromonadaceae bacterium | reverse complement strand
GATTGCCAGTTATTGATACTCTACAAGGGTTATTTAGTGCTGGTGATGAACTGGTGGCTTTTGAGGGGATATTATCAGGTTCTTTATCTTATATTCTCGGTAAGCTGGATGAGGGAATGTCAGTATCCCAAGCAACTGCTGTAGCCCGTGAAAATGGCTTTACCGAGCCGGATCCTCGTGATGACCTTAATGGTATGGACGTTGCCAGAAAACTGTTGATCATGGCTCGTGAGGCCGGTATGGAGCTCGAATTGGGTGATATCGAAGTAGAATCGTTATTACCAGCATCATTTGATGATAGTGGCGATGTTGAGACCTTTATGCGCAATATAACTTCTTTGGATGGTTATTATGCCGAGTTGGTAGCAAAAGCCTCAGCACAAGGGCAGGTATTACGTTATATTGGCAAAATTAATAAAGATGGACAGTGTTCGGTGGTGATCCAGAGCGTTGGCAGTGACAACCCTTTATATGGGGTTAAAAATGGTGAAAATGCGCTGGCTATTTCCAGCTATTATTATCAGCCTATTCCTTTTGTGATCAGAGGTTATGGTGCCGGTGCAGAGGTGACAGCAGCTGGTGTCTTTGCCGACTGTCTTAGAACATTGTCTTGGCAACAGGAGGTTTAAATGACATGTTCAGTTTACGCACCAGCATCTATTGGTAATGTGGGGGTTGGTTTCGATTTGCTCGGGGCGGCAGTAAGCCCTATTGACGGATCGTTGTTGGGGGATGTCGTTAGTATTGTCGCGACTGACCCTGATGATTTTCAGCTGAGTTTAACTGGGCCGTATAAAACATCGTTACCTGAGGATCGTCGCAGTAACGTGGTTTATCAGTGCTGCCATTATTTTAGGAATGCATTACAAAAAACGGGCCTATCGGTTGCGTTTTTATCCCTCAACCTTGAAAAAAACCTGCCAGTAGGCAGTGGTTTAGGCTCAAGTGCCACATCAATTGTCGCGACGTTACATGCTCTAAATGTTTATTTTGAGTTGCCGTTTAGTGCTCGTGAACTATTGACAATGATGGGTCACTTTGAAGGGCAGATTAGTGGTTCGGTGCACTACGATAACGTAGCACCATGTTATTTGGGCGGTCTTCAGTTGATGACGGGTGACGATGATATTTGTCAATCGTTGCCAGTGCCGAGCGACTGGTATTGGGTGATGGCTTATTCGGGGGTGAATGTGTCAACCAAAATGGCTCGGGAAGTGTTACCCAAACAGCTAGATTTGGCCACTGGGATTGAATATGCCCGTAATTTGGCGGTTTTTGTTGATAGTTTACATCGTCAGGATTGGTCAAAGGCCGCCGCTTCTGTAAACGATCCGGTTGCTGAACCCCACCGCAAAGGGTTGTTACCGGGATTTAATCAAGCCACTCAAAAGCTCACCGAGGCGGGAGTACTTACCTGCGGAATATCTGGCTCAGGGCCAACCTTATTTGCCATCGCAGATACGCTGGAAAAAGCCCAACAGTTTAAACAGATTTTAGACGACAATTATATTCAAAATGTTAATGGATTCTGTACTATTTGCCATATCGACTTGCAAGGTACACGAGTGATTGAATCAGTTGAAACGGCCAAAGAGGTTAACCAATGAAGCTTTATAATATTAAACAACCCCAACAGCAAGTCTCTTTTGAACAGGCCGTATTACAGGGATTAGGCGAACAGCAAGGATTGTTCTTTCCACAACAAATTACACCACTAGCCGATATGGACACCTTGCTGGCAATGGATTTCATCAGTCGTAGTGCAGCTGTATTGGCTCATCTGCTTGATGGTGAATTATCACTGCAAGAATTAACCGGTATGATCGAACGGGCGTTTGAATTTCCTGCGGTGCTAAAACCCGTCGCCGACAAGCAGTATTGCCTTGAACTGTTTCATGGTCCGACGCTGGCATTTAAAGATTTTGGTGCTCGCTTTATGGCTCAGTGTTTACTGCGTTTTTCGTCTGATGAAAAGCTCACCATCGTGACTGCAACGTCTGGGGATACCGGGGCTGCAGTCGCTCATGCCTTTTATGACATTGATAATATTGATGTGGTTATTCTTTATCCTAAAGGCAAGATTTCGCTGTTGCAGGAGAAAATGTTTTGCACCTTAGGTAAAAATATTCATACCCTTGCGGTGCAGGGGACGTTTGATGATTGCCAGCAACTGGTAAAACAAACCTTTGATGATGTTGAACTACGTAAAGTTATTGGGCTTAATTCGGCCAATTCAATTAATATCAGCCGTATTCTTGCTCAGGTGTGTTATTACTTTGAAGCGATTGCACAGCTTAAGCAAACCGGTGATAGCGATAGTAAAGCGGTGGTAGCAGTACCAAGCGGTAACTTTGGAAATCTCACTGCTGGGATGATTGCCAAATGTCTGGGTTTACCGGTGGAGCGTTTTATTGCGGCTACCAATGTCAACGATACCGTGCCACGTTATTGGCAAAGTGGGCAATGGCAGCCTCATAAGACGATACCAACCTTATCCAATGCCATGGACGTTAGTGCGCCGAATAACTGGCCGCGAATCGAAGAAATGTTTAGCAAAGGGTTGCTCGATAAATCGTGTTTGAGCACCATTTGTATAGACGAAGAGGACACTCGTTTGTCGATGCGTCAACTGTATCAACAAGGTTATACCTCAGAGCCCCATGCCGCAGTGGCTTATAAAGCGTTAAAGCGTTCTTTGGCAGATGATGAAACGGGTATTTTCCTGGGCACCGCTCACCCGGCAAAGTTTAAGGAAAGTGTCGAAATTGTGCTGGGCGAAATGATAGCCTTACCACCCGAATTGGCCGCTTGTGCCACTGAAGAGATATTGTCACAAACCATCGATATGGACTATGCCCAGCTAGACCGCTATATTCGGGCAATGTAGTCGATTTATTATGGGGCTGCGTTGTGTAGCCCCGCAGTTGATGGAGAATAAACTAATGCCCACCTTCAAAGAAATTATCGCCTCACAGCAGCAACTCCCCTACCTTAAAGATACCCTCGATTATGTCACCCAACGCAGGGAGCAGGGCGTTGTGGTCTATCCTGAACCTGATCAGGTGTTTAATGCCTTTGAGTTAACCGGGTTTGATGACGTTAACGTGGTGATCCTTGGGCAGGACCCTTATCACGGCCCCGGTCAGGCCCATGGTTTGTGTTTTTCGGTGTTGCCAGAAGTGGCTGTACCACCATCTCTTAAGAATATTTATAAGGAGCTGGCAGCGGATATTAGCGGGTTTAAAGTGCCCACACACGGCTTTTTACAACGCTGGGCAAAGCAGGGGGTATTGTTACTTAATACTGTACTGACTGTTGAGCAGGGCCAAGCTCATTCGCATAAGCCGTTGGGTTGGGAGCAGTTTACCGATGTGGTGATAGCCCAGCTTAATGAACATCGCCAAGGGATTGTATTTTTGCTGTGGGGTTCTCATGCGCAAAAGAAAGGCCGTTTTATTGATAACAGCAAACATCATGTGATCAAAGGGCCTCATCCGTCGCCACTGTCGGCTTATCGGGGTTTCTTTGGCTGTAAGCACTTTTCACAGACTAATCAGATTTTAGTCGCTGCGGGTAAAACAGCGATTAACTGGCAGGTTTAATCGCACAAATCACGGCGCAGAGGTTTAGCTGCTGCCGCTTATACCAATAATGGTTTAAATTAATCTAATAACGTTTGGCTAAACATCACCAGCAGAATAACCGGACAAACAAAGCGTACATAGTTAGGCCAGATTTTCCAGAATACTGAAGTTTCTATTTCAGGATTCCCTTGTTTAAGTTCCTGCAAAATACCATTACGTGACCATACCCAACCGGTAAAGATACACAACACCAAACCAATTAACGGCTGACTGTATTGGGTAGTGGCCGTGATAACAAATCCAAACAGTAAATCAAAGTTGAAAATGATGATGCTACTAAGGGCTAAAATTAGCGCACCTATTACCCATGACGCTTTCTTACGGCCTAATGCAGTGTTCTCTACAGCGTAGGCTACGGGCACTTCAAGCATCGAGATTGATGAGGTTACCGCTGCAATGCTCATTAATACGAAAAAGACCAAGGAAACAAAAGGACCAATAGCACCCATCGATTCAAACAATGCGGGGATCACGGTAAAGATCAGTTTATCACCGTCAATTAATACACCGGCTTCATTATAGATAGTGACGCCATTGTGCAGTGCTACATACATCGCAGGAATGATCAACAAACCGGCCAAAATGGCGATCCCAATATCAACCAAAGCGACGGATGCGCCTAGCACTGGAATGTTTTCTTTTTTACTGAGGTAAGAGCCATAAATCAACATGGTACCAACGCCTAATGACAAGGAGAAAAACGCTTGTCCCATGGCGCTGACAAGCAGACTGGGTGAGAATATTTTTGAAAAATCAGGCACCCAAAAAGCCGTCCAACCTTCACTGGCACCATCCTGGGTAGCCACATAGGCGATGAGTGCCAAAATCAGGATGATCAACATCGGCATTAAGCGGGTTGACCATTTTTCGATGCCGTTACTAACCCCTTTACTGACGATCATGATGGTCATAAGTGAAAATAAAGCACAGAAGATCAGATTTCTGGACAGCGAGAATTCAGTCAGCCAGCTTGAAGCGCTTTGCCAGCCGATAATGTTAGTGACC
>JBLHHD010000298.1:0-4668 GCA_047614605.1 Alteromonadaceae bacterium | reverse complement strand
AGCGCAAAAGCCAAAAATAAAAAAACCATTTGAACCCAAAAACGATAAATGTTTCTTATATCGTCTTTTTTCCTCTGTGTTCTTTGTGCCTCTGTGGTGAAAATGCTTTTGATTTTGGGTTTATTTATTTTGTTCCTTAATAAAATCATTCGGTGCTACTGGTTTGACCCACGCTGAACGAACAACTGACTATCAACTGTCGCCCCTGTGTATTGGGTTATATTCAACGTGGTGGACGCCCTGTCAGCACCGATCGTATTTTAGCCACCTGGGGGTTGCAGCAGTAGAAGCGGCCCTTGAGGGTCAGATACAAGTGATGTCAGGTGAGGTAAACGGCCTGCTTACCCTCTACTCATTAGAAAAAACCCGTTTAAAACAAAAAGCGGTTGACCCATTTTTGTTACGTGCCCAGCAAGATGTTTTAGGCAAAGCCTAAGCCCAGACTAAGGCATATTGATGATTGCCTTAGCTTTTTCTTTATAGCTGCGGCTGACTTTTAATTCCTGACCATTTTCAAGTACCAAATGGTATTCGCCACTGGCATGAGTCACTAATTTTTCAACCTGATTTTTATTAACCATCACCGAGCGGTGAATACGGACAAACTTATCCGGGTTTAGTTCGGCTTCAAGTTCTTTCATGGTTTTTCGCATGATGTGGGTTTTACCATCAATACTGTGTACGCACATGTAATCACCTGCGGCGTCAATCCAGCTGATGGTATGGGTTTTTAATACGGTGACTTCACCGCCATCTTTAATGGACAGGTGATCCGGGTAACGGCGTGATTCGAGTGATTCACCGCTGGCTAAACGACGCAAGATATCTTCACAATCATCGCCGGTAAACTGGGACACCAAGCTGACCAGGCGATTCTTCTGTCCCATATTTTGTTTAGCACTTAATTGTCCCTGAGCTTTTTGTATTGCTTCCATTAATCTGTTGTCCTCTACAGGTTTTAACAAATAATCCAGTGCATGAACTTCAAAGGCTTTCATTGCATAATTATCATAAGCGGTAACAAATATGATCACCGGCAGGTCTACCCCTTCCGACTCCAGTTGTGCCAACACTTGAAAACCATTTAACACCGGCATCTGAATATCCAAAAAGACCAAGTCCGGGCTTTGGCTTTTAATCGCCTGAACCGCTTCGCGGCCATTAGTGCATTCACCAATCACCTGAACCGCTTCATTATCACTTAGACGAACCGTTAACCCCTTTCGCGCTAACGGCTCATCATCAACAATTAAGGTTCTCATTTTTCTACTCATTGTCTTGCCCCCTTTTCAATCGGCATCCTGATATTAATCACCAACCCGGTAGGTTCATTATCAGACATCACAAAAGAATAATTATTATCGTATAAGGCTTGCAGCCGCTCCTGGGTATTGCGTATTCCAACGCCAATCCTATCGGCGGGATGACCATCAACCAATCGGGTCCCTGGGCCATTATCACTGACTTCAATTAACAAGTCCTGGCCAAAAGTATGACCTTTGACACAGATATTACCACCGTGTTCATTATAGGCGACGGCATATTTTATCGCATTCTCAATTAAGGGTTGCAAAATCATGCTTGGTACCAACGCCCCCCTCGCCTGATCACTTAATTCAAAGCGGGTTTGCAAGCGATCCTCAAAACGCACCTTCTCAATATCAAGATACAGTTTTATGGCATAGATCTCCTGATCCAGAGTCACCTTTTTGATCGGATCTTTATCCAGTGTATAACGCAAAAACTCCCTGAGTTTGGTCACCATGCCATTGGCGATTTTATTTTCATTAATTAAAATCAAGGTCGAGATAGCATTGAGGGTATTAAACAAAAAATGTGGATTTAACTGATAACGCAACATGGTTAACTGGGCTTCATGGGCTTTGGTGCGTGATATCAACGATTTTTGCCGCTCTGACTGCAACATTTGATAATACTTGATACCAAAGTACAAGCCACTCCAGCACAGCATGATATAGAACGACCCCATGATAAATTGAAAATAATCAATCCACTCATCCGGGCGATAACCGAACTTGTATATTTCCCACAGATTGAGGTTTTTTACTATCGTCCATACCCCCCCCGAAACATACGAAGCAACCAGCACCACACTGAGCAAAACCCAAGGCGGGGTATTCCAGATTTTTTGGTAGAGTAGCCGTAAAGGTATCGAGATCATCCACCCGGCATAGGCATTGAGCAAAATAACAAAGATATACGCGTCGCGCATTTGATGGGTTAAAGAAGCTATATAGTTAACGGCGGCAAACCCCAACCAACCGACACACTGGAGTACCCAGAAAAATCGGTGTCTGTCATCTAATATTTGTCGCCAAATTTCCGGCACACCGTCACCTATAACAATAATAATGCAAAAATTATACGGCTTTTGGGCTGATCCACACGGCTGCTTATCCTGCCATACCTGTCGTTCACCGTATCTGGTGCGTTTGTTAGGATTTATTATCGGACCATTGTCAGGTGTTCGTCGAGTTGTGGTGGCGGCAAAATAACGTCTTCTTTATCATTTGCCGCCTGCGCCGTACCTGTAATTTGAGGTGATGAGTTTAATAAGCAATTTTTAATCGGCGCAGTATGTCAGCCATTATCCACACAGGCCCTATCAATAAAAACTGTATATCTTTAAAAAACGACGGCTTTTTACCTTCAATATGGTGACCAATAAACTGAAAAACCCACATCACAGCAAAAATAACTGCACTGGCTACAGCTAAAGGCACAATTTGTTGCTGATTAAACCAATAGAGTAAAACCACGACTGCTAGCGAAAACAGACTCATCGCCAAACCAATCGTAAAGGACAACGCAAAGTAAAAAATCATCACCGGCAAAGCAAGAACGGTCGCCCAGTTAACCCAGTCAACACTAAATACTGACGGTTTGGGAATATCCCACAGCAAACCAAACACCGTGATATATATAACGGGTACTGCGACCCAGTGGATCAGTTTATTTATCTTGTTGGTGTGACTTTGCCCGTATTCAGCCAACCACGCATCAATTGATTTTTTCATAAAACCTTCTTTACTCTCAGTCTCTTAAATTATATGACCCAATCATCGCACAAGCCATCGGCTAAAGCATTAGTAAATAAAACCTATAGCAACATTGCATACAACAACCAGATAATAAATTTTCATCAGGGATAGGATGACCGCTTTAACCGTTAACGCCTTTGCATCGCTATAACCCAAAGGTAAATTGCCTTTGAGATTAATCACTTTGCGCTGCAATATCAGCGCAAAAAGCGGATCAACCGCCTGTTTCGCCTCCGTGACCCGACTGTTATGCTCAGTATCAGCCCCGGCATGAGGTAACAATTGCATCTTGCCCACATGCTTGGGGCAAATATCCAGATAAGCTTTCATTGGCCCAGACAGTTCAACACTTTGAGCATCTTTAAACACATCGGCGTCAATTGCAGCATAACTGATTTGGCCTGTGCTTAAAGCCAGGTCAAGGGCTTGAGTATCCACCAGCTCACCGCGATCATAAGTAATCAATATTGCCCCGGGTTTCATTAGGGCAAAAACCGAGTCATTAATCACTCTAACATTGGCATAACGACCACTTTGCTCGTCAAATGAGGGCTTATCACATCGGCATTAACGGCTGCACCTTCAATGTTTGAAGCGTATTCAAAGCCTTCACTTAAAATCCAGCTTTGATGCTGCTCACGGGTAAATACAGTAACGTGCATCGCAAAGGCTTTTGCTAACTTGGCGACTTCGCGGCCAATATTACCATAGCCGAGCACCGCGATTTTTTTACCCTCCAGCTTTTGACTGGGGTATTGCTGCAAATCTCTGCCGGTATCAAAATCACCCGCTGGTGCATAGCGTCAACGGCAATGAGGATTCTATAAATCGTTGGGTCTGGCTATTCGCTGGTTTCCTATCATTAATGTGTCACGCGGTAATACTTCTCAAGCAGTTGATGATAACGCTCAGATGATTTTAATTGATCCAGCGCTTGTTGCCAGCGAGCGACTTCGCTATCGGCAATATTTGTCGAAAACGCCAGATAACCAGACGTATCAAACAACTTAACCGGGGTTCGTTCAATCGCCAACAAATTAATGTTATTTTCCCGCGCCAACGGAGCGATGATATTAGTCCCAAAAGGAGCCGCATCGGCACGCCCTAACATCAACATTTGTAATGCCTGAGACTGTGAATTAATCGCAAAAAGATTAGTAAACCCTTGTTGTTGCAAAAAAGTATAGTCCTCTCCGCTTCTTTGCACACTGATGTGTTTGAGCCGTTTGGCATCGGCATAATTTAGAATATGTACAGCGGCGCGTTTTTTCTTATACAAATACACTTCACTGCCATGAGTTGGTCCCACCCACTTAAGCGTTTTTTCACGCTCAGGATTACGTGAGATATTAAACAGTGCAATATCAGGCAGGTTTTGCACCATATGCAACCCCCGAGCAAAAGGCACTTCTACTATTGTTACTGGATCAGCAGGGCCTGTAGACGTCACTGGAGGAGAATAACCCCGGACCACCATTATCTCTTTGACCAGTTCAACCAAAAAGCCCCTTAATCCTTTATTGGGTTGGCCGTGAATTTCACCATTTTCTTCCCGGTAAGCCGCCTCGCCGAGACTATGAGTTAAAAACATAATCTCACCGCTAAT
>JBLHHD010000297.1:0-4671 GCA_047614605.1 Alteromonadaceae bacterium | reverse complement strand
GATACCGACGGCTTGAACGTAGATACCGACGGCTTGAACGTTGACACAGACGGCTTGAATGTTGATACCGATGGCTTGAACGTTGATGGCAGCCGTATTGTTAACGTTAATGCTAAAGGGCCTGCCCAAGCGTTTGGTTTAAATGTTGATCATACCTTTACTACCCAAGGTCGCTTTAATATGGCTAACGGCCATAGCAAATCAAAATTGCGTTTGTCTTACCGTGGTGTTGAGGTTTATGGCCTCCATGCGATTGGGACAAGTAACGAGCAAGGCCAATTGATTGCAGCTGCCGGTAGTATCACTAGTTTTGCTGGTTTGGATGTGAAGCCGCAAATCTCAACGGCTAGTGCGATTAAAGCGTTAAAAGCCCAGTTTGGTTCACAAAATATCAGCAACGTTAATATTCGTCTGGTCATTGATGCCAAAACTGAACAGTTAGCGTATTTGGTTGATTTTCTTGATACTGACAAAGTACTACGACCTTTTGGTTTGGTGAGCGCGATTGATGCAACAATTATCAGTGCCGTTGATGCGATTATGCATAAAGGCAAGCCAGGTGGCGGCGGTTCAACTAATAACACTGCAACTACGGCAACAGGCCCAGGTGGTAATGAGAAAACGGGTATGTACTATTATGGTGCTGACTTCCCAGAATTATCAGTAACTACCGATGGCTCTGGTACATGTTTCATGGAAAGTGCCAACGTTAAAACAGTTGATATGGGTAACAGTACTCGTCGCGGTAACTTGTTTGACTTTACTTGTCCTGAAAACTCGTACAAAGCGGTTAATGGTGCTTATTCGCCATTAAATGATGCTCATGCATTTGGTAACGTCATTTTTGATATGTACAGTGACTGGTATGGTGTCACGCCGTTGAGTCAAAAGCTTGAAATGCGGGTGCATTACGGCAACAACTATCAAAATGCCTTTTGGGATGGTACTGCAATGTCTTTTGGTGACGGTGGCAGCACATTCTATCCACTGGTAAGCCTTGATGTTTCAGCTCATGAAGTTAGCCACGGTGTAACTGAGCAGCGCTCAGGTTTGGTATACAGTGGCGAGTCTGGCGGCATGAACGAAGCGTTCTCTGATATGGCTGGTGAAGCGGCTGAGAACTACATGAATGGTTCAAACGATTGGATGGTTGGTGAGCAAATCTTTAAAGCAGACGGTGCCTTACGTTATATGGATCAACCTTCAAAAGATGGTCGTTCGATTGACCATGCATCGCAAATGACCAGTGGTCTTGATGTTCACTATAGCTCAGGCGTTTATAACCGTGCGTTCTACACTTTAGCAACAACTAGTGGCTGGGATGTAAAAGATGCGTTTGCTGTAATGTTACGTGCCAATGACCTTTACTGGGGCGCTAACTCAACCTTTAACTCAGGCGCTTGTGGTGTTGAATCTGCAGCCGCTGACTTGGGACTGGATGTTGTTGATGTAACTGCTGCCTTCGATGTTGTTGGTGTTCAGTGTCAGTAAGAGAGGATGGTTAAGAAATAGTTCAAAGAATACTCAGACATAATTAGCAAGGAACGTGAGTTGTATATGTCAATAATTATGTAATAACATTACGTAAACAAAAATCCCGCCTGGTGCGGGATTTTTTTGTTTGGCGGTTTGGTTTAACGCGTTTCCCAAAACGATCACAACCGTAAAACGAAGCCCCAAAATGTAGGGTGGCATAGTTGCGCACCCGTCGAGTGCGGGATCGTATTGAAGCGATCTTTTAGGGGGTGGTGGAGACCGTCAATTAAGGTCAATTTGTGGAAGCACGGTACTTTAACCCTCCCTTAAATAGGTTTGTTTCTTCGCAGGAATGGCGTTTCCGCCATTCGGTGTTTTGTGGTGCGTGGTGGTGTTGCTGCTGTTCGGTATTTTGTGGTGCACACTCATCAAGGCACAAAAATAACTTTGCCATCGCTTTTATTTACGGCGTAATGCGCTAGGGCGGGGATAAAGTCTTCAAATCCTACTGAGGCGTAAACGTCGGTTTGAAAGATGCCCTGGGCAAACAGGCGCTGGACTTTTTTGCTTAGGGCCAATATCTGCCAGGGTTTGGCGTAACGCATATAATTAGCCAACCAAAAGCCTTCAATTTTACTGTCTCTGAATAATATGTCGGCGACTCCAAACTGACCACCTATGGGGTCTTGAGATTCAGTTAAACGACCATATACGATAGCGGTTGAGCGACTTTGCATACAATGCAATACCAGTGCGGTGTCATCGGCTGCAACGGCATCAAGCAGCACGGTTGCCCGTAATGCTTTGGCGGCAGCGGTTAAATCGGCTTTAAATGTGGGGCTGGTGGTTAGCAGTGCCTGTTCGACACCGAGCTTTTGCAAAACGTCAATGTTGGCCTGAGAGCGCACCGTGGCGATCACTTTGATATTGAGTAAGTTGGCATAACGAATGACCCCTTTACCCACCTGACTAGCGGCAGCATTGATGATAATCGCTTTAGCACCCAGCGTTTTGGCTCTGTCAACCAGGCAAACCGAGGTGCAAGGATTAACAATAATAGTAGAGGCTTGTTCATCGCTGATATCTTTGCGCAGTGGTAAGCATAAGTTGGCTAAGGTTACTGCGTACTGGCACCAAAATCCGTCGTTACCCGGCTGCGCTGCCATGGCTACCCGCTTGCCAATCAACCATTTGCCATAGAGTCCGGCATTGGTGGCGATCACTGTGCCACATCCCTCAAAACCGGCGTATGCTCCCTCAACAGGCGGTAATCCATATTTACCTTTGAGGTAGATTAAGTCAGAAGGGTTTACCACAGAAGCATGGACTTTAAGCAATACTTGCCCCGGCTTTAGCTGGGGCAGAGGTTTTTCGGATTGGCTTAGGCGCTGGGCCATTGGTGCATCGGAGTCTTCGATAATTTTAAGGGCAAAACCTTTATTACTGGTCGATTGGTTCATTGCTCATCTGATGCTTGTTTGGGGTGTTTAAAATTAAGGTAAATTAGACTGCTAATATTGACGACCAACAAAGACAAGACTCCGGCAATCACCCCGGCCATGGTGTTTAATATTGTTGGCGTGACCACGGCTAATTCGTTGCCAATGGCAGGGATTGCACCAACTAATTCCTGAGCCTGTACAAAAAAGTTGTGTGAATCTGGGACACCATGAATTAATATGCCACCGCCGACCATAAACATGGCAACGGTGCCAATAAAAGCCAGTGACTTCATTAAAAAAGGCGCAAAAGCCAAAATGGCTCTGCCACAAAAGCGTTTGAATCCGGCCCATGAGCTTTTAGCCTGATCTTTAACCAAATAAAACCCGGCATCGTCGAGTTTTACAATGGCGGCCACCAAACCATAAACACCAATGGTCATGATCACTGCAATTAAAGAGACCACCATGGCTTGCTTAGCTAAAGTAGCGGTTGCTACGGTGCCTAGGGCAATAACGATAATTTCGGCAGACAGAATAAAGTCGGTGCGTATTGCACCGTTGATTTTTTTGGCTTCAAAGACAACCAAATCGACATCGGGTTGACAAATGGCGGCTAGTTGTTCGGCGTGCTCTTTTCTTTCCTGAGCATTGCTGCGCATCAGTTTATGAGCAATTTTTTCAAACCCTTCATAACATAAATACAATCCGCCAATCATTAGCAGCGGGGTGATTAGCCAGGGAATAACAGCACTGATCAAGATAGCAGTAGGGACGAGTATTAATTTGTTTTTAGCTGAGCCTTTGGCTACGGCCCATACCACTGGTAATTCACGCTCTGCACGAACACCGCTGACTTGCTCGGCATTTAAGGCGATATCATCACCTAATACACCGGTGGTTTTTTTTGCGGCAACTTTAGCCATCAAGGCTACGTCATCTAAAACGGTAGCAATGTCATCAATTAAGGCTAACAAACTTGAACCAGCCATTAGAAACCTCTTTAAGTGTCTTGAGCGTTGTTAAGTTATTCAGTGTAACTAATTTTTTGCCCCGAGACTGTTTATTTTTGGGTTTTATTGTTTGGGTGGCTAGATGATTGCTCCTGCATAATCAAACCTACGGGTGTCCTGTCTTAATCGGTGTCCCCTGGGGGGATCGCTTTTGCTCTTTGCCAGCTACAAAGACCATTTTTGGACGATAATTAGTTGATTGTTCCTGGTATGTTATGCATAAAGCCTGTATTTTAATCATATGCTCAATTTTAAACCAATGGAAGCACACCAAATTGATACACCCCGTGATCCAAATCTCGTTTGGGACATGCCCTTTTACAGCGCTTAGCAATGATCTCGACACACTCCCTGAGAACCTGAGTAATTGACATCTTTTGGTTAATCCTATTGACCAATCATGCTAGCCAATTCGATGCGGCCCTTGCGGTTTTATGTGTCGATATCCAAACTGCCTCAAACCAGCTTTCCCTCAGCTCGACCGCTATTCTCGGACAACCACCTAGAGCGCCATATGGTTAGAAATCGCTCACCAGCGAGAACTAAAATTTTCGTAAACAAGGCAAATTCTTTTGGCTTTAGTCATTCTAAAGCAAAAGGATTTAACGCCGTTTACGGACATTTTAGACTCGTCCTTGGAAATGTCTAAAAATCGCTGACACTACCACAAAACCTTTTGTTGCGAATTCACTTTTTGTTTATCATTAAACCAGAATATTCTCAATTTTTAGACATTCTGGTGA
>JBLHHD010000296.1:0-4679 GCA_047614605.1 Alteromonadaceae bacterium | reverse complement strand
GAGGTTTTTAAAGGTAAAACGTTACACTTTGTGTAAGGTACCCGTCAAAACGGAATATCATCATCAAAATCGATTGGTGGCTCTACCGGCGCTTGCTGCTGGGCAGGTTGCTGGGGTTTAAATCCACCTGACTGCTGGGCCGGTGTATGCTGGGCCGGTGTATGCTGGGCTGGTGTATGCTGGGCTGGAGTATGTTGTGGTTTAAAACCACCTTGTTGTGGCACCGCCTGGTCTGGTTGATTAAAACTACCTTGTTGTGGTGCCGCTTGGGCTGGTTGGTTAAAACCGCCTTGCTGCGGTACCGCTGAGGCTGGATCTGCGGCTGGTTGATTAAAACCGCCTTGCGGTGGTGCCGCAGCTGGTGCTGGCTGATTAAAACCACCTTGCTGTGGCGCTGCAGCTGGAGCAGCTTGATTGAAACCACCTTGCTGTGGTGCCGCTTGGGCAGGTTGATTAAAGCCGCCCTGTTGCTGTGATCCATAGCCACCTTGACCCTGTTGCTGTGATCCGCCCATTGGCGCACCGCCACCCATAGGGGCACCCTGGCCTTGGCGAGAATCTAGCATTTGCATTTCATTGGCTACAATTTCTGTACTGTACTGGTCCTGGCCTTGCTGGTTTTGCCATTTACGGGTTTGCAGGCGCCCTTCAATATAAATCTTTGAGCCTTTACGCAGGTATTCGCCAGCAATTTCACCAAGACGGTTAAACATCACCACTCGATGCCACTCAGTGGTTTCTTTATTTTCACCGGTTTGTTTGTCTTTCCACGTTTCAGACGTCGCAATTGTCAGGTTGGCTACCGCGCCACCGGCGGGCAAATAACGCACTTCTGGATCTTTACCCAGGTTTCCGACAATAATGACTTTATTAACACCACGAGAGGCCATTTTAATACTCCAACATTCTAATAAATTACTTTTGATTAACGATGTTTTGCGCTAATTCAATATTAAATACTTTTTCATCCACTTTGAGATAAGCTTTGTTTTCTTCAAACATCACCGTCGCTTCAAGCACCCCGGTCAAGTTAACCAATTGCTCTGCCAGCAATTCGGCCTGTACTTCATCAGCACAATGAATGTCCATCGATAATGGTTTCGAGCGCTTGGGCACTTCCATTGACCACGCCACTACCAGCCATAATACCCCCATTACGGCGGCGGCGGCAAATACCAGTTGCGGGTTCGATAAATCAGCAACGACACCACCGATAATTCCGCCTAAAAAGGCACCAAAAAATTGACTGGACGAATAAATCCCCATCGCCGAGCCTTTATTACCTGGAGGAGTGATCCGCGATACTAACGCAGGCAAAGTGGCTTCAAGGTAGTTAAAAGCGACAAAAAACAATAGTACAAAAACCATGATGGCATGAAGGTTCTTCGCACCAAAATACAACCCTATCAGGCTGATAACCAAACCACAGATTGCCATCAAAAAAACTTCTCGTTCTTTGGCTTTTTTACTGGAATAGATAATAAACGGCACCATCAAAAAGAAAGAGCCGATTAATACTGGAAAGTACAACCTCCAGTGATCAACCGCTGGCATTCCCGTTTGCATCAGCATTTGTGGCAAAGAGACAAATACAGCAGTCAACATTAAATGTAAAATCAATACCCCGGCGTCAAGCCTAACGAGCTGCGGATGACGAATTAACTTGGATAACAAGGCCGGAATAGCCACAGTTTCACCCCGAGGGGCTTTATTTACGGCGGTCGGTACCAGTGTAACCACCACCACAATAGCGGCTAATGCAAACATCGCAGTGACCCAAAACAAACCGGATAAACCAAACGCTTCGGCGAGCATAGGACCAAAAATCAATGCCAGCGAAAAAGACATGCCAATACACATGCCAATCACAGCCATGACTTTGGGTCGCTGTTCTTCACGGGTTAAATCGGCTGCCAATGCCAATACTGCACTAGCAATTGCGCCTGTGCCCTGCACGGCTCTGCCTAATGTCACCATATAAACCGAATCAGCCATCGCAGCAATTACACTGCCAATAGCAAATAAAATCAATCCGATCACGATAATTCGTCGTCGTCCAAAACGATCAGAGAGCATTCCCATGGGAATTTGTAATATCGCCTGAGTCAGGCCATATGCCCCAATCGCCAGACCGACCCAGATAGGAGAAAAACCGATCAGATCTTGACCATAAATGGCGAAGACAGGCATCAGCATAAACAACCCAAGCATACGAAAGCCGAAAACGGCAGCCAGCGAAACTGCGGTTCTCTTTTCTAATGGGTTTAATCCAGATACAGACATAGTGCAGGTGAAGTTCAGACGTCAATTTTTAATGTCGGCATACTAGCACAACTGATAGGGGTTTAGCAGTAAACCGAAATAAAATAATGTTTGCTTAATCTGTAAGTTAAAAATATGCCATAATTCACCCCCTTTTTAGATTGCCGAGAAATTAGAGTATCATGGATAAAATTGAAGTCAGAGGTGCACGTACCCATAACCTCAAGGATATCAGCCTGGATATTCCCCGGGATAAGTTAACGGTGATCACGGGGTTATCCGGCTCAGGCAAGTCCTCTTTGGCATTTGATACACTTTACGCCGAAGGGCAGCGACGTTATGTCGAATCACTGTCTACTTATGCTCGTCAATTTCTTTCTTTGATGGAGAAGCCCGATGTAGATCATATTGAAGGTCTGTCACCTGCTATTTCTATCGAGCAAAAATCAACGTCTCACAATCCCCGCTCTACAGTGGGCACAGTCACCGAAATCTACGATTACTTACGCTTGCTGTTTGCCCGGGTGGGTGAGCCCCGTTGCCCGGAGCATAACACCACCCTCGCCGCACAAACGGTCAGCCAAATGGTCGATAAAGTGCTCGAATTTCCAGAGGGCGAAAAGCTGATGTTGTTAGCCCCGGTTGTTCGGGGCAGAAAAGGTGAACATACTAAATTACTCGATAATTTGGCCGCTCAGGGTTTTATCCGCGCCCGTATTGATGGCGAAGTCTGTGACTTGTCCGATCCACCTGAGCTTGAGTTACATAAAAAACACTATATTGATGTGGTTATTGACCGCTTCAAAGTAAAGCCTGATTTGCAATTACGCTTGTCTGAATCCTTCGAAACTGCGCTGGAATTATCGTCTGGCACGGCAGTTATTGCCTATATGGATGTTGAAGAGGGCGAAGAAGAAAAAAGCGAACTGATATTCTCAGCTAACTTTGCTTGCCCTCAGTGCGGTTATAGTATGAGTGAACTGGAGCCGCGTTTATTCTCATTTAACAATCCAGCAGGTGCCTGTTCAAGTTGTGATGGTTTGGGTATTCGTCAGTTTTTTGATGAAACACGGATCATTACCAATGATGAATTAAGCTTAAGTGGCGGGGCTATCCGTGGCTGGGACAAGCGCAATTTTTATTATTTTCAAATGCTTACGTCTTTGGCTAGCCATTATGATTTTGATATTAAGCGGCCTTTTAGTCAGCTGTCTGAGACACACCAAAAGTTGGTATTACACGGCAGTGGCAAAGAAAAAATCAAATTTAAGTACATGAATGACCGTGGTGACGTCGTCATGCGTGAACATGCCTTTGAAGGCATTATCCCCAATATGGACCGCCGTTACCGCGAAACCGAATCTAACTCGGTCAGAGATGAATTAACCAAATACCTCAACACTCAATCATGCCCGAGCTGCCAAGGCACCCGTTTAAGAGAAGAAGCTCGTCATGTGTTCATTAATGACACCAACCTGCCAACCATCACTAACGGTTCAATTGGCGAAACGAAAGCGTTTTTTAATCAGCTCGAATTAGGTGGCCAACGGGGTAAAATTGCCGATAAGGTGCTCAAAGAAATTAACGACCGATTGTCCTTTTTAGAAAACGTCGGTCTTAACTACCTGACCTTATCGAGAAAATCTGAAAGCCTCTCAGGCGGAGAAGCTCAGCGTATTCGTCTGGCGAGCCAAATTGGTGCCGGACTGGTTGGGGTCATGTATGTATTGGATGAGCCTTCTATTGGTTTGCACCAAAGAGATAACGACCGCTTGCTCAAAACCCTGACTCACCTCAGAGACTTGGGTAATACGGTCATCGTGGTTGAACACGATGAAGATGCCATAATTAGCGCCGATCACATTATCGATATTGGCCCTGGTGCCGGTGTTCATGGCGGATATGTTATCGCTCAAGGTAGTGTAGAAGACATTAAAGCAGAAAAAAAATCCATTACCGGGCAGTACTTATCCGGCGAACGCTTTATCGCAGTGCCCGAAAAGCGGGTAACCTTAGCCGATCAGCAATGGTTAAAATTATTTGGTGCCAGTGGCAATAATCTCAAAAATGTTGATTTGGTGTTGCCGTTGGGGCTAATGACTTGTGTTACTGGTGTTTCTGGCTCCGGCAAGTCAACGTTAATCAACGATACCTTGTTTAAAATTGCCCATCATCAGTTAAACCATGCCACCACAGGTGAAGCTTCCCCGTATGTGTCGGTTGAGGGTATGGATTTACTTGATAAAGTGGTTGATATCGATCAGAGTCCAATTGGTCGTACCCCACGCTCTAACCCGGCCACTTATACCGGTATATTCACGGCTATCAGGGAGTTGTTTTCAGGTACTCAAGAAGCTCGCTCACGAGGTTATAAACCCGGTCGTTTCAGCTTTAATGTCAAAGGTGGACGTTGTGAA
>JBLHHD010000295.1:0-4680 GCA_047614605.1 Alteromonadaceae bacterium | reverse complement strand
GTTCAGAGTCAAGGTAATCAACCGGATCGGTTACGGCTAACTCTTTATCTTTGTATTTATAAACTGGTTGACCTGCCTCATTTTGATAAACATTAAAAGATAATGGCTGCTCACGCCATTGGGGCTGAACAGCGTTAAAGACATATAAACTTAACGTAATGGCCAGTACAAACAAGGCAAATGCGATGCTGCCAGACTTTGACATATTCATTGGTGATGTTTACTTTAGTTATTGTTGCCCCTGAGTATACCACCACCCAACCCAGCATTTTTTTATTTTCATTTATGTAACAGCTGAGTGACAAACAGCGCCTTGATAAGGTATACTTCGAACCCATTTTTAATGTCTCTAGGTGTTTATTGCCATGAAAGCTCTATTAATCAAACTTATCCGTAATGGCCTAGGCCAGGTTATTATTTTTATTGACTTTATTACTCGGCCAAAGAAAATGACCCGCACAGAACCTCAACAAGAAAGGGTTAATCAGCAATTGCAGGAGTTGTCACTTTATCAATTTACGGGTTGTCCATTTTGTGTCAAGGTGCGTCGTCAAAGTCATCGTTTGAATCTTAATCTTGATTTGCGTGATGCTAAAAACAATGCTCAATTTCGTCAAGAGCTTGAAGAGCAGGGCGGTCGTATTAAAGTGCCTTGCCTGAGAAAAGAACAAGATGGCGAAGTGACCTGGTTATATGAATCCAATGACATTATTGCTTATCTGGATGCGCAATTTGGTCAACATGACAGTTTACCTTTAGCGGCTAAATAAAGCGAAGTCACTCATTCGGTAGTGGCTGTGAAGGTTTTTGTGAAGGAAACTTAATGACAATTTTTACCCCCTGATTAATTTCACTTGAAATAGTCAGGGTGCCTTCAAGGTCCTGCTCCACCAATTTTCGCACAATCCCCATGCCCAAACCACTACCCCCTTTATCCGGATTGGTGGTGTAATAGGGCTCAAACACTTTTTTGAGTATCTGTGGTTTCATTCCCAAACCATCATCCTGGTAGGTTAGCTCGGTTATGCGATTGTCTTCAACGGCTGATAAGCGGATCGTGCCGTATTCACCTTGTGGATAACCATGTAACAGTGAGTTGTTGATAAGGTTAGTAATAATTTGCGAAATAGCACCTGGGTAGCTGGTGATCTCAATATCAGCCCGAACGCGAACCTGAATATCGTGTTTGGTTCTTTTTAAGTTGGGTTTTAAACTTAGCAAAACGTTATCGACATACTCACGTAAGTTAAAGGTTGATACGGTATAACGGCACTGATCGACGGCAATCAGTTTAAAACTGTGTAAAACTCTTGAGGCACTTTCGATATTGGTTTGTGAAATTTGCAGGGCTTCTTTAAGGTTAGCTAAAAATGAAGCTAATTTGGCCGATTTGAGGGTTTTGTTTTCAAAGGCATGTTGCAGCGCGTTGGCTTCATCGATGGTGAAGCTCAGAGCGGTATTAAGAGTCCCCAGGGGTGTTGATATTTCATGGGCGATACTGCTGACAAAAGCACCCAGCGAAGACATTTTTTGCGACTTAAGCACTAAGTCTCGTTCCATTTTTAGTTGTTGGGTTAGTTTAAGTTGATTGGCTACCCGGGCTAAAACTTCTGCTTGTTGAATGGGCTTGGCAATATAATCAGAGGCGCCGACGGTAAAACCCTGAGCAATATCATCAGGATCTATCTTTGCGGTGACGAAAATGACCGGAATAGCGGCGCTATTCCGACATTGTTTTAAGCGCCGACAGGTTTCAAAGCCATCAATACCCGGCATCATGACATCTAATAAGATCACATCAGGTTTGAGTCGACTAATTCGCTCAAGCGCTTGTTCGCCACTGTTAACCAGTGAAATATTATAATTTTCATTACTGAGGTAATAACGCAACAAGTTCATGGTGACTGGGTTGTCATCAATAATCATTACGTTAAATTCGGGTTTGTTGTCGCTCATCGTCATATAACCAAAAAATATAGCCAAAAAAATGAATAACCTGAACTCGGGTTAAATAGTTTTAAAACAAAAGTAATATTAATAGTAGCAGTCTTTTTTTATTTTACTATTACAGGGCATTCCTTGATTCAGTTTATTATGATGTGCAATGTTCACGCTATTGGTGATAAATCAATTTAACCGTTATTCATCGTAGTTTTATTGCAGTTAACAGGTTAGTTTAACCCTGTGGTTTTTTAAATTGACTTTTGGAGCAGCAGATTCAAAAATGAAAAAAATAGATATCAATCAGTTACGAGATCAAATTGATGATCTTGACGGCCAGTTGGTGAAATTACTGGCTCAGCGCAGTGAGGTTACCCGGCAAGTTGGGCGGTATAAAAGCCAGGTTGGTTTGCCGATTTATGTGCCGCAAAGAGAGGCCGAGTTACTAGCAGAGCGCAGAGCGCAGGCTCAAGGGTTGGGTGTATGTCCTGAGCTGGTAGAGGACTTGTTACGGCGTATTATGCGCGAATCTTATAAAACCCAGCATCAGCAGTATCATTGTGCAAACCCACAGAACAACAAGGTTGTTGTTTTTGGTGGTGGTGGTGCTTTGGGCCGGGTTTTTGTCAACATGTTCGAATTGTCTGGCTATCAGGTTGAAGTGGTAGAAAAAGATGACTGGGATAATGTTGCACAGGTAGTGGCTGACGCCAGTTTGGTGGTGATCGCAGTGCCAATTAATATGACGGTAGAGGTCATTGGGCGTTTACCGCCACTACCGGATGATTGTATTTTGGTTGACATAACCTCAGTCAAAACTGAGCCATTAGCGGCTATGATTGATAAACATCACGGACCGGTGGTGGGATTGCATCCGATGTTTGGCCCCGATAGTTCATTTGTCAAACAGGTTGTCGTGGTTTGTGATGGTCGTGAGCCGCAGGCATACCAGTGGCTGCTTAAGCAAGTCACTATTTGGGGCTGTGTAATGTATAGCTCAAGTCCTGAAGAACATGATAAAGCGATGCAGATGATCCAGGTAATGCGTCACTTTTCGAGTTTTGTTTATGGTCAGAACCTCCAGCAGGAAAACCCGGATCTGGCGCAGCTATTGGCATTTAGCTCACCCATTTACCGGCTTGAGCTGGGAATGGTTGGACGACTGTTTGCTCAAAATGCGCAATTGTATGCGGATATTATTTTTTCATCCGATCAGGCGGTGCCATTGTTAAAACGTTATATCGGCACCTATGAGGCGGCAGTGAAACTGCTTGAAAATAATGATAAACAAGGTTTTATGACCATGTTTAATCAAGTCTCTGACTGGTTTGGCGATTATGCCATTGAGTTTCAAAAAGAAAGTAAAAGCTTGTTGTTAAAAGCCAACGATCACCGCTCTTTATAACGCTGTGCCAGAATGTTAGTCGCCACGATACGTAAAGCGGGTACTACCTGAGCATCAAACCATTCATTACGTTTTAACCAGATTTGGTTGCGTGGTGAGGTAAAGGAAAATGCGCGTTTGGCAGATCTCCTGCCAGGCTTTGACCGTATCGGTTAACGTGCGTTTTTGCTGTTGGTCAAATAGAGGTTTTGGGCGTACTGACCAATTAGCAAGGTTAGTTGAACATCTGGCATCAGTGCCAGTAGTTTATCGTGCCATGTTTGCGCACAAATTTTCGGTGGTGGCAGGTCGCCGCTTTTACCCTTGCCCGGATAACACAGTCCCGCTGGCAAAATTGCAATATCTTCACTGTTATAAAACTGCTCCCTATCGATATTTAATACCAAATCCATTAATTAACTAATCATTTTGCTAGTTAAAATGGCCACTGACTGCGTTATTAATTTTGCAAGTAGAACAACTACATACGGCAATTAATGCCTTGTCATTGACCATTTTCCCTGCCCAAAATCCGCTTAGCGAATTAATGTCATTGGTATAACCAGTTTCTGAGCCTGTCACCACTGGGGGCATTCCACGGAATATTGGTTTTATGGACTTTAGCGCCGGGAGCTTGCCCAATGATCAAAATTTTGGCCCGGGGTTTAATGCTAAACACCGGATTAGGCTCAAGGGTAGCTTCACATAAGCGACAGCTTTTGGCTTGGTTAATTGTCTGTTCAATTGACAGCTTGGCGATCATTAGTTTTTTACCGAAGTTGGTTGTGAATGTCAAGAATAAATGTAAAAAGTGATTGTATCTTTTTTGCTTACTGGGATTCAAGGTGGGGTTGGTGTGGCCTTCACAATGAGCGTTTGGGAGTGACAAACACATTCGCAAAAATAAGTCCTGCTACCATCACCAAGGTCAGTGTCGTTGGCATGATAATAAATGAACCCTGTAAGCCTAAAAACTCACTGACATTAGTTAAGTGGCTTTCGAGCCGATGCGAAGGTGTGCCAAATTGATGTAAGGCTTTGCCGAGATTGACAAGGAAGGTTTGTTTATCGGCAAAAGACGAGTTTTTCACAGCAGCTTCTCAATAGTTATTGGTGGAGTGCAAACCCCTTGAGCCCACTTAGTGTGTAGTGAAGAATAGTCTATGAACCGCAAGGTATAGAGTATGTAGTGCCTGACCGGGAAGTTAATTAACTTATATATATCAAAGGCTTATATTTATTTAGTCTATCGAAGATTGACCTTCTAGTGACGCTTTTATGTTAAAATAGAGCTATATTGCGGTCTTTTTCCAAATCTTCGATGGTGAATACACATGCGGGTGATTGAAACAAAG
>JBLHHD010000294.1:0-4683 GCA_047614605.1 Alteromonadaceae bacterium | reverse complement strand
ATAGAGTATATTAAGGACATACCGCCACAACATGAAAAAACACCTCCCCTTTGCCATTGTTGTGTCAGTGCTTATTCACGTTTTTTTATTGGTGTTGTTAACCCATAACAGCCCGGTTAAACCGCAAAAGGCCATTGAAAAAGTCAAACCAGTGATCAAGGCAGTCATGATTTACCGGGCCAAACCAGAGCCTAAACCTGAGCCTCAAAAAGCCCCTGAACCAAAACCTAAGCTAGAGTCAAAACCTGAACCCGTGGTAAAATCCCAAATAGCCAAAGCGATTGAAAAAACCACCCAAAAAACTATCGAAAAAACAACGGTAACGTTACAGCCCCCGACACCGAGTAAACCGGTCGATAAAACCATTGATAAACCAGTTAATGAGAAAGTCATCGGTGATAAAAAACCACAAGGTAGTTTTGATAGCGATGGAGGGATGAGTAAATTGATCCAATCACAAAACGAAGAGTATCTTCAAACCCTCAATTACACGGATCAGCCAGCGCAGGTCACCCCGTCCGTCAATTCAGCAAATGACCCGGTTAATCAGCCATTATTTGAACGCTCGTCAATAATTGACGCCGACACTCGGGTGATAAAATATGGTAATGGATGTATGCAAATAAAAAGGACAGTGGATTATAACGGGTTCACCAAAAACAGCTGGTCAGGCAGCTCAATCCCCTGCGGTCAGGACGATGATGGTAAGGCTCAATTAAAAAAGAGCCTCAATAAATCTTTAAAGCCTAAAAAAGGTACAAAATGAAATCAATAACGAAGATATCCTATTAACGCATTGTCTTTAGTCGCATCTAAACTCACCACAAAATTCATTGGTTTTAAACCTTTTTATCCAACGGTAATGTTAATGAGGCATTTCAACAAGCGGTGTCTGATTCGAATGGCACTTAGTTAAGAGGTTTTTTGTTATAAATCAATTAGTTAAAATTACTTTTTGCTATTCATTATGTTAGGTGATATCAAGTGAGCCAACTAGTTGGCAGATAAACTCTATATAAATCATAGGCATCTGATTTTAGACTGATTCTTTTCTGTGCTTGACATCGACATTAAGCAATTGATTTATAAGTATTTTCTCCTTAACTAAGTGCCATTCGTGTCTGATTCTTTTTATCACCACAGAGGCACAGAGAAGGTCAAAATCAAAAAAACACTTTAGGGTCACTTGCTTTTCTCAGTGTCCTTTGTGCCTCTGTGGTGAATAAGTTTTTTTTATTTTAAAGAACAAAAACTTAAAAAGGTTAGTGGTTTTCTAACAAATACCAGAAAATAATTTGCGGTGGTGAAAGAACATCAAGATATGCCTAAGAGACAGCGTTCCTAAGACAGCAGCTTGACAATCTCTTCACGCTCGCTAAGTACCAGTATTAAGGCCAAATCACCAGGCTTGAGCTTGCGCTTAATCAGTTGTGCGCCCACTAAAGGCGAAGGCACAAAGTGGATTGCCGACTCGTCTAAACCATAGGCTTTAACCGATTGGGCAATCAATCCTGACACTTCATCGGGTGCCCTGCCACGTAAATATTCGTTCACCTCAGTAATCACTACCTGATTGGGCTGCATCGCCAGTGCCGCTGTCGACATGCTAAAAATTTGCTCATCGGTGCGATCTCCTGCTGACGAAAGCATCAACCATTTTTGCTCAGATGGCATGTTTACTGTCGTTGTTGCAATCGCTCTCATACTGTGTTCGTTATGGGCAAAATCCATAATAATCTTTGCACCGTCAACCTCAAACACGTTACCACGTCCGGGGTTATCATTCACATCACTGCGAAATTCAGCTAAACCATCGCAGATAGACTGATTGGCAATATTAAGGCTTTTTGCCAGTGCAATTGCTCCCAGTGCGTTTTGTACATTGTGCTTAGCTGCGCCATCAAACGTCATTGGCACCGCATTGACAGCAATGATCTCGTCAGTACCCTGTAAGTCCTGATAAACCATCATCCCGTCACGGACAAAACAAATTGCCCCACCATTGGCCAGATGTTCAACCAACACTGGGTTAGTCTGTTCAACCGAAAACCAGCATTTGCGCTTATCTACTGATTCGGCATATCTAACCAGCTCAGCATCATCGGCATTTAACACCAGAGTCCCTTGATCATCCAGTGCTTTAGCCACCACAAACTTGGTCGCCGTTAATCCTTCGATAGTATTAATGCCATATTGACCTAAATGATCTTCGGCGATATTGGTGATAAGTGCAGCATCTATACGGGGAATAGACAAACCACGGCGTAAAATGCCACCTCTGGCGACCTCTAGCAAAGCGACTTCAACCGCTTCATTGCGTAACAACATTCTGGCCCCACCAGGACCCGAATAATCACCTTTATCAATGATGGTATCAGCGACCCGGATAAAATCGGTTGAGGTTACTCCACAACGTTTGCCGCTGTGCTTAACCATTTCACTGGCTAACCTGACCGAAGTCGATTTACCGTTGGTGCCAGTGATCATCGCCACTGGTACTTTGGTGTATTTGGCCCAATCAATTTGCTCAATGTCAGGTAACTGATCCACCGGCCAAATCTCAACTGAGCGGCCAAACCCCAGCGAAAACTCATCGTCATCTACTAACCACGGTGCGCCCTTTGCTTGTGCTCGATTAATCAACGCCAGCAGTTTTGGGTTTACCTCATCATCAATCAGTTGCACTAACGACTTAACCAGAACCTGACACAAATGATCGACATTTTTGGCGTGACCCAACAACTCATCACAAGTCAGCGACCAAGCCGCCTCATTGATTTCGGTTGCTGCGTACAAAGCATCCAATGGCGCACTTAACGCCAAACTTACCCCGTCCTCAAAAATACGGTGGGTGACCTGCTCATTTGGCCAATTAACCGCAGTTAATAACCGGGTTACCTGGCGTTGCCAACAGTCAACCACCGTTTGTTTGTCGATATCATCCACAAACACATCAATAATCGCTCCGGGCAAGTCCCATAACAGGCTTTTACCGGTTAAACGGCGGCTATCATCAAGTTCTAGTTTAATCATACGTTGCCTTAATCAGCTTCTTCATCCATCGCTTCAACAACACGTACACCACGGCTATCAGAGACAATTTTCATGCCGCTGCCCAGCACAAAGGTATCTGGCTCATTGGTTTCAAGCATCGACACCACGGTTTGCACCGGCTTGGTCGATTTTTCTGGTAGCGGTTGACCATCATGACTAAAGCCAATGATTTGTTTCCAACAGCGGGTGACTTGATCACCAAATACCATTACCAAATCGTCTGGCTGAGCCAACGACAAGGCTTTATCTACCGCTTGCGCTTCATCAGCCACAACCAGTATTGCACCTTCGTCGATACCACAAGCCTTAAGCGTATTAGCCATCATTACAGGCACTTCATCGTGTCCTCGACCCCGGCGATTATCATCGGCTTTACACACATACACATCAAAATGACCGGCAGCCGCTTTGGCGATATTAACCAAGTCTTGATCACGACGATCACCCGGACCTGCCAGTACCACAATACGTTTACCGTTAACTTCAAGTTTGGTTGCCAATTCACTCATAAAGCCAACGCCATCTTTATTGTGGGCGTAATCAAGAATGACTCTGAACTGATGCTCGTCATACACATTCATGCGTCCCGGTGCCTGGAAGAAGGTGGTATTAAAGGTGCGCAGACCATGACGAATTTCTTCAAGGGTTTTATCCAAACCATACGCCAAAGCGGCAGCAAACATAGCGTTTTGCACGTTATGTATGGCCTTGCCTTCGAGCGTCGCCGGGATTAAATGAGTCCATAACAGCGGAATATGTGCGCCGTTATCATAAATGGTGATCATTTCGCCGTTAATGCCCTTTTCGAGTACCACAGCCCGGCCACCTGAGCGAATATGCTCACGCACCAAACCATGACCCGGATTTACCGTAACATAACAGATATGTTTGGCTTTGGTAAAATCAGCCATACGTAAACACGAAGGATCATCAGCATTTAACACCGCTGTGCCTTTGGCAATTTCAACCACAATTCGTTTGATCTCGGCCAACTGCTCAACCGTATCAATGCCTTTTAAGCCCAGGTGATCTTCTTGTACATTTAATACCGCAGCGACATCACTTTCGCGATAACCCATACCCGAGCGTAAAATCCCGCCACGGGCAGTTTCTAACACCGCAATATCAACAGACGGATCACGCAGGACGATTTTAGATGAAACCGGCCCCGTCATATCCCCTTTAACGGTTAGCTGACCATCAATGTATACCCCGTCAGTTGACGTCATACCCACCACATGACCGGCACCTTTTAAGATATGCGATAACATTCGTGAGGTCGTTGTTTTACCGTTGGTGCCAGTAATACCAGCAATAGGAATACGCGAAGGCGTTCCCGGTGGAAACAGCATATCCATAACCTTGCCAGAGACATCACGCGATTTACCTTCACTGGGAGCTACATGCATTCTAAATCCCGGGGCTGCATTAACTTCAACAATACCGCCACCAGCATCTTTATAAGACTGGCTAATATCAGCGGTCAAAAAGTCCACTCCACCAATATCCAAACCAACCGCCTTGATAGCTCGCTCTGCCATAGAACGGTTATCCGGGTGTACCACATCGGTCAAATCAATGGCAGTACCACCGGTTGACAGGTTGGCGGTTGAGCATAAATAGAAAATG